>DUMD01000107.1 GCA_012840065.1 Clostridia bacterium | reverse complement strand
ATTCAATCTTATATCCTGCCTGGAATCCTGTTTATTAGTCTGTAATAAATCATTTTCCTTACGATTAATAATTCCAGGATTAGAATGTTTATTTTGAAAAACAAAGAGAAATCCCACAAGAAGATCTCCTGGGGTAAGAATACCAACAATTCTATCTTGATTATCCAAAACTGGAAAACGCCCAACCCGATAATTTTTAAATTTTTCAATAGCTACTAAAATCGAATCATCAGCTCTTAAACAATAAACAGGCCAACTCATCCAATTTGCCACTATATCATCCATCTGACCGGCTTCCAAAGCCTGAATAATATCATCAACACTAATAATTCCTACCAGTTTTTGATTTTCGTCTACAACTGGCAGACCCGATATTTTTTTTATTCTTAAAATTTCCTTAGCCTGCTTTACCTTATTTGAAGTTTTAATTGTAATAACAGGCTGGGTCATAAATTCTTTCACGCACATTTCATGAGACAAATACCAGCCAATCCCCCCCAGGTTCCACTTTCTATTCCCCAAACTATTCTCACCCCTCAGCTGCTGTTTTTATAAATTTATAGACCATACCACAGGTTTCAAAAAGGCTATAGTCTGAAATTAGTAAAGGAATAGATTTTTCATGGGCTAGATTAATAACACAGGTATTGGGAATTTTACCATTTACAAAAATAATCCCTGCCAAATCCAACATTTCAGCCGTTCTAATGACCTGAGGGCTGGTAAGCGTTGTTATTAAAAGTCCTTTAGCACTTCCAGTAGCCAAAACCTCACTCATCAAATCACAAGCATAAATAGCTGTAAATTCTTTTTGCAGCTTTTCAGCACCAGAAATTATTTTAGCATTTAAAACAGAACAAACATCACTTAATTTCACCATTTTCCCTCCCACCCCAACAGTTAAAGTGAAGAATTGGTGAAATTCTTCACTTTAAGGCCTCTCTTAAACTCTTTTAAATTCCAAAAGAATTATATTCCTAACTTCTCTTCAAATGCCAAATAACTTTCAACCAATTCCAAAACCTTATTTTGAATCTGATTTGATTGCTTCAATTGTCCAGCTATTTTTACAGTTTCAACTAACTGTTCATGGGCAGGAAGAATTGCTGTAGGAAGGGAATTTAAACTAATTAAGTTCTTGCCTTCTTCTTCTATTTGCTTAACTAACTGAGTTATCACCTTACTATCATCAGGGGCAAGAGAATTACCATTCCCAAAGTTTATGGTAATCAATTTATTTATAAGCTCAGAACATGCTTTGATTACACCCTGAGTTTGTGCTAAATACTCTGCTTTGCCTTCCGGATTGTAATTTTTATGTGCTGTTCTTTGAACAATAAACCCCTGATAATTTATTTTCTCCAAACGCTGCAGCAAATCTTCTGCCTCTAAACGATTATTAAACGCACCTATCCGGACACGATAATAAGGAGAAGCAAAAACAACTGCTCCCCCATTGAAGCCCTTACTGTTCAATTCTGCTATCAGCTTTTCACCGTTTTCCGCTGTTTGAAAAGCACCAACCTGAACCTGGTAAAATTGGATGGGAGTTAAACTTAAAGTCAAATCAGGTATTCCAAAAGAAATTGTTGTATCATTTTTTTTAATTTGCCTATTGTCAGCCTTATCATCATTATTGGTTGCGTTTATCTGGTCAGTTAAATCAGCTAAAGTTTCATCTACTAAATCCGCCTTATTTTCATTAGACAGATTAGCTGTGCGATAGACAAAATAATTGCCTAAAAAATACCCGCATAAAATAGCTAATAATGCCAGCAAAACAAAGGTCAAAAAAATTTTTCTTTCTCTTCTTCTTTGAGCCGCGGTTTTAACAAACCTCCTTGCCGACATTATAACACATCCTTTGACAAATTTCTCATAGTACATTTTACTAACAATATAAATTACGATGAAATAACAAAGAAATCCTGCCTTATAGGCGGATTTCTTTCCAAAAAAGCATTTTATTTTAATTATCGTTTTTATTTAGTTCATTAAAAAACCTGTAAACCATGGAAAACAGCTTTTAAGGATAAACTATAACCTCAACAATTTCTCCTGCCTCCAGTCTTTCCGTATTTGCTGGAATTCCGATAAATCCATCAGCTAAAGGAAAAGCAGAAATATGTCTGGATCTGTCTAAGATAGGATGGGCAATTATTCCTTCCAGGGTATTTTCCAATCTCACCTGAACATATTCTTCCCAACCAGTTGTTGAAGAAAGATGGCAGTTTAACCGCGCCTTTATCCTTGGCCTTCCTTGTCCAAAAACAATCTCTTGTGGCAAAGTGGTAAACGATTGGAGTAGAGGACGTATCAATAATTCAAAAGCCACAAAAACAGAAACAGGCTGTCCAGGAAGAACGAAAACAGTTTTATCATTAATCAGCCCTATGGCTGTTGACTTACCTGGTTTTAAAGCTAAGCCATGGACAAATACCCCCGGATTGCCCAATTTATTAATCGCAGTTACAGTATGGTCTCTCCTTCCCCCCGAAATCAAAACCAAATCAGCAATTTTTAATCCTTGTTCAATAGCTGCTGTCAATTTTTCCAGGGAATCAGGGAAAATGCCTAACCGAAGAGGCAGACCACCAGCCTCATGTACCAAAGATGACAAAAGATAAGAATTAACATCCCTAATCCTTCCCATTTCTGCTTTTTTTTGCGGAGGCACTAATTCATCCCCAATAGAAATAATGGCTACCTTTGGTTTAGAAAAAACCTTAAGCTCACTATAACCCAAGGCAACTAATACTCCAATATCCTGGGCTCTAAGTTTTCTACCTTTAGATAAAATCAAATCTCCTTTCCTGTAATCTTCTCCTACAGTAAGAACATTCTCACCCGGGCTAACAGATCTGTTAACTTGAATGGTATTTTCATCCAACAAATTAGTATCTTCCAACCTGATCACTGTATCAGCTCCTCTAGGAAGGGCGCTGCCAGCAGTAACGGCAACGGCCGTACCCAAAAGAAGAACTGAATCAAATTTGGCTCCTATTTCCACTCTATCTAAAAGTTTAAGATAATTAGACGAACTTTTAGACACGCCAAAGCTATCTGTTGCTTTAAGTGCGTAACCATCCACAAGAGAACAGTCAAAATAGGGTAAATCTTCCTTTGCAAAACAATCTTCTGCCAAAACATAGCCAAGGGCCTGCATTATTCCTAATTCCTCAATAGGACAAACCCTATTTATAAGGTGTTCTCTTAATTTTAACCAAGCTAGGGCAGGAGAATCTACACCATACAGTAAATTCATATCTTCCATCACCTCTAATCTTCAAAAATTACTCAAATTGGTAGTTGATTTTTGTTTCTATCAATTCTTCTTTTTTTACTTCAGATTTCCTCCTAGACAAAATGACAAGTAAGAACAGCTCCTCTAAAAAGCCTATCAAGTAAGTAAAAAAATAACCGATATCCCTGCAAAATGAAGGATACCGGTCGGCCATGTTTTTAATATAAGTAAGGGAAAAATATTTTTATTTCCCGTTCTGCACTTTCCTGACTATCACTGGCATGAACAACATTTTCCTGAACCGAATTAGCATAATCTCCCCTAATCGAACCTGGCTCAGCCTTAGCCGGATCGGTAGCTCCGACCAATTTGCGGACTAAAGAAACAGCATTTTCCCCCTCAACGATTAGGGCAACAATTTTGCCCGAGGTAATAAAATCTATAAGTTCAGGGAAAAAAGCTTTATCTTTATGCTCGGCATAATGGGCTTGGGCTTGCTCCTTAGTTAACTGCATCATCTTTAATTCTACTATAGACAACCCTTTTTGTTCTATTCTTTTCAAAACTTCACCAATAAGCCCTCTTTTCACCCCATCAGGCTTAACTAAAACTAGACTACGCTCCATTGGTTTCCTCCTTTTTGAGGTTTTAAATTAGAGTGTATCCAAAATTCAAATTATCATGCAAAAACCACTTAATTCAAACCGAGTATTTCTTTTAAAAGCTTATTCTACTTTAACCAGCATAGCATCACCCTGGGCGCCGCCGCTGCAAATACAGGCAATTCCATATCCCCCGCCCCTAGCCCGTAAAGCATAAACTAAATGCATCAAAATCCTCGCTCCGCTGGCACCAATCGGGTGACCATAAGCAATAGCTCCTCCGTCAACATTGACCTTATTAACATCCCACTTAGCAATCTTGGTACTGGTAAGGGCTACAGCAGCAAACGCTTCGTTTACTTCAATTAAATCAATGTCCTGAATAGACATTCCTTTTTCCTTTAACAATTTAACCGTTGCTAATCCCGGTACAGTAGCAATATATTTTGCCTCCTGGGAAACTTCAGCATAACCCAAAATCCTAGCAAGAGGCTTTATCCCTAATTCTTCAGCCTTTTCCCTGGACATTAAAACTAATGCCCCAGCCCCGTCATTGACACTGGGAGCGTTTCCGGCCGTTACCGTCCCATCTTTTGCAAATACAGGAGGAAGTTTAGCCAGAGTTTCTAAACTGGTATCATCCCGGGGACCCTCATCTGTGTCAATTACTTTTGTTCCTCTTTTATCTTTAATAGTTACAGGAACAATTTCTTGCTTTAATCTTCCTTTTTTTATAGCATCTACCGCATACTGATGACTTCTTAAAGCCCAGACATCCTGTTCTTCCCTGCTTATCCCAAATTCCTTTGCCACTTCTGAACCGTGAACAGCCATATGGCGGTCATAGAATGAACACCATAAGCCGTCATGTACCATCGAATCGATAAAAGTTTGATTCATCATTCTGGCTCCCCAGCGCATCTCCCGGGAAAAATAGGGAGCATTGCTCATGCTTTCCATTCCCCCGGCAACAACAATATCTGCTTCCCCTAAACGTATTTTCTGATCCGCCAGGGCCACACTAATAATTCCAGATGAACAAACTTTATTTACGGTAATTGACGGCACCTCCCAGGGCAATCCGGCAAAACGGCTAGCCTGACGGGAAGGAATCTGTCCAACCCCACCTTGTAAAACCTGCCCCATATACACATAATCAACTTGATCAGGTTCCACTCCTGCTCTTTTCAATGCTTCTGCAATAGCTATACCGCCAAGTTCCGTAGACTTCAAAGAAGCCAATCCACCCCCAAAACGCCCAAAGGGAGTCCTTGCTGCACTAACAATCACTGTTTCTCTCATTCTTTTCACTCCTTCAAATCATTTTTAATCACATTTTTAGTCTTATGGAAATTATTCAAAATTTTCTTAATTTTTCTACCACAACACAAAAACCCTTTTTCTTTCCTTATTGTTATAATTATACTATAAAATTTTAACTTGCAATCACAAATCCAACCAATTGTTGATTTAACAAAAAAAGTAAAACTAAAGGATAAGAATTTTTACTTATATTCATAAAACCCTCTGCCGCTTTTTCTTCCCAGCCAGCCGGCCTTTACGTATTGTCTCAATAATGGACAAGGTCTAAACTTCGGATCCCCGTAGCCCTTATACATTATCTCCAGAATAGATAAAACAGTATCAAGCCCTATAAAATCAGCCAAGGCCAAAGGCCCCATGGGGTGATTCATCCCCCTTTTCATAATTTCATCAATACCTTCTGGAGTTGCTACTCCTTCATAAACACAGTAAATAGCTTCATTAATCATAACCTGTAATACCCTGTTAGAAACAAAGCCCGGCACATCCCGGACTGAAACCGGGAACTTACCCATAGCCCTACTAATTTCTTCCACCTTCTGATAAGTTTCCTCACTGGTAGCAAGGCCTCTAATTATTTCCACCAGAGTCATAACCGGCACAGGCTGCATAAAATGCATACCGATAACCTTTTCCGGTCTTTTGGTAACAGCAGCGATTTCCGTAATTGGTAAAGATGAAGTATTGGAAGCTAAAATAGTTTTCGGAGGACAAATTTCATCTAATTGTTTAAACAGACTTTGCTTAATTTCTAGGTTTTCTACAATTGCCTCAATTACCAAATCGCATTCTTTAGCCGGAGAAAGTTGGTCGCTTGCTTGAATCCTAGCCAAAATTTTCTCCTTTTCTTGTTCAGTCATTTTTCCTTTTTGAACATCTCTGGTCAGATTATTCTCGATACCCCCCATTCCTTTGTTTATAATTTCTCGGTTCAAATCATTTAAATAAGTCGTAAAACCTGCCTGGGCAGAAACCTGAGCAATTCCTGCTCCCATCTGACCGGCTCCAACCACCATTATTTTCATTTTCTTTCCTCCCCTCACATTAATTTTATACTAGACCAATTTAAGCCGCTTTTTTCTTTTTATCTGATTCCTTTAAAATATGACTTAAGCATTTATTCTGCCTTAACCAGCATGGCATCAACCTGGACACCGCCGCTGCAAATGCAGGCAACCTCATATCCTCCGCCCTTGGCCCGCAAAGCATAAACTAAAATCATTGGTATTCTCGCCCCTATCATCAATTGGCAATTAGCTCCCACGTCAACATTAACCTTATTCACATCCCAGTTAGCAATCTTGGTACTGGTAAGTGCTACAGCAGCAAATACTTTGTTTACTTCAATTAACCTAATTTCCGAATAGACATTCCTTTTTATTTTTACCACAACTTTTTTTTGCTTATCACTAAAATTTTTAGATAACCAAAGCCTATAATCATAAATAATAGGAAAGGAAGCCAAGATTGGCCTCCCCTCCCCAGTTTAATAAAATTTTTCAAGAAGCTCTACCCATAGAAATTTGCTTACGGCAGGTTCGGGAAAAGACTGAAGAGGACAATGGCTAAAGCAGTTCCTATAGCCGGAATCACTACTGTCAGCATTCCCACTGCAGGATAAGCATCTTTATGGGTTTCTCCGCAAATAACATTAGTTGTGGTAACTACATAGCCATTATGGGGCAGGGAATCAAGACAGCCGGAAGCGATAACAGCTGTCCGATGGAGAGCGTTAAAGTCAACTCCTCTAGCCCCGTAAATGGGAGCAAGTAAAGGCAATACAATTGCCATCCCACCGGAAGCGGAACCAGCCAGCCCAGCCATAACCGTAACCGCAATTGCAGCTCCAATTAAAGGACTGCCAGGAACATTAGTTAATGAATCAAGAACCATCCCGAAGGCTGGAGTAGAACTGGCCACCTGGCCAAAACCAACTACGGCAGCAGTATTAGCCATTGCTGTAAGAGCGCTGGAAGCAGCGTTGCTCAATCCACCAAGAATTCTAGATCCTGTTCCAAGATACTTCCACATTAAAGCTCCGCCTACTAAAGTTCCAATCATAATTGCAACTTCCAAAGGAAAATGAAGTGCATTCAAAGCAACAACGACGATTACTAGAGGAATAGCGGAAATAATAGGGGAAGGTAAACTTTCAAGCTCAGGTATGGTTTGGGCATCACTGGGCCGTTCAATAAAATGTTCCCCGTTAGCAACCGCTTTTCTAACTGCTCTTTGGAGATATATCCAACCTAGGATAAACATAACAATTATGCTAATAAAACCGACAACCGTTCCAGCCATGGGTGTAGTTCCCAAAGATTGGCCGGGAATAATATTATGAATTTGGGGACTACCCGGAGCAACCATGGCAAAGGTAATTGTCCCGAAAGCCAATACAGCCGGAGTAAATCTTCTGGGTAAATTTCCTGCTTTAAAAAGAGTCAAGACCAGAGGATAAACGGAAAAGCCAATAACATGGGCACTAACTCCACCATAAACCAAAACCCCACAGGCAAGGGATCCTGCAATAAGTGCCTTTTCTGCTCCAAACTTGTTAACTATAGCATTAGCTACAGACTGGGCTGCACCCGTTAACTCCATCATTTTTCCAAAAATTGTACCGGTGAGAAAAACCATAAAGTAATTGCCTAAAAATCCGGTAAAACCTTTCATGTAAGTACCTACTACTGCATCATAAAGATTCATACTGCTAAAGAGAGCCACAAATAAAGAACAAACAATACTGGTGATAATAATATTAATATTTTTAAAGATTAAGAGACTCAGTAAAGCTAATCCACCAATTAAACCAATCAGACTTAACACATTCACCCACTCCTTTTTAAATTTTTAAAAATTTTTTGCTCCTAATTTCCTCTCTTACTCACTGGCAAATTTTCTAAGTTTTTTATCGGCAGGGAAAATTGGCTAAACTTTCCCTGCCGCCTTCCACCTCCTTACTTAACCAGCTATTCACTATTTTTTATTTAATCCATCAACATAGTTACAGCCTTACCTGTTACAACCAGTTCTCCCCTTTGGTTGTAAATCTCAGTTTTTAAGATAATGCGTTTCTTTTCATCAATTTTTTCAATTACCTCTGCCCTAGCGGTAATTGTATCTCCAATAAAAGTAGGTTTAACGAATTTTGCCTCCTGGGAAAGATAAAGAGCATTATACCCAGGAATACACATTGCTACAATGGTGGAGAAAAATGATGCTACCAACATTCCATGTACTACCCGCTGACCAAATCTAGTTTTTTCCGCAAATTCCTTATTGACATGAAGAGGGTTAAAATCAGCAATTATTCCCGCATAATTAACTACATCTGCTTCGGTAATGGTTTTGGTTATCTCTGCAGTATCTCCTATTTTAACCTCTTCATAGGATCGCTTAGCTATTGTGGTCAAATGGGCCATTTACACTCTCCTCCCATCTTAATAATCTTTTAAAGCAATTAGAATAACTATTATCTTTTAAGGTAGTTGGAAATAACCACTCTTTGAATCTGGTTGGTACCTTCATAAATCTGGGTAATCTTAGCATCCCGCATATAGCGTTCTACCGGATATTCCTTACTGTAACCATAGCCACCCATGATTTGGACCGCATCAGAAGTAACTTTAACCGCCATATCAGAAGCAATGGTTTTAGCCATAGCAGCTTCTTTTCCATGAGGAAGTCCGGCATCCTTCAACCAGGCAGCCTTATAAACCATTAAACGGGCTGCTTCTATCTGCATAGCCATATCTGCCAGCATAAAATTAACGGCCTGGAAGTCAAAAATAGGTCTACCAAACTGTTTCCGTTCTTTGGAATATTGAAGGGCTGTTTCAAAGGCTGCTTGAGCTATCCCCACTGCTAAAGCACCTATTCCAATCCTTGCTCCATCCAAAACAGTCATGGCTATTTTAAAACCATCACCTTCACTGCCCAAAAGATTTTCCTTAGGAATCCGGCAGTTATCAAAGATTAATTCGGAAGTTGCAGAAGCCCGAATACCCATCTTATCTTCCAATTTCCCATAGGTAAAACCTGGAGTCCCTGCCTCTACAATAAAGGCACTCATTCCTTTAACTCCTTTAGACTTATCAGTCATGGCAAAAACAGTATAGACATCTGCAACACTGCCATTAGTAATAAAGCATTTAGTCCCGTTAAGCACATATTCATCCCCATCTAAAACAGCTGTCGTTTGTACAGCTGCTGCATCAGAACCGGCCCCGGGTTCAGTTAAGGCAAAGGCAGCAATTTTACCTCCCTCGGCTAAGCGGGGAAGATATTTCTTTTTCTGTTCTTCTGTTCCGAATTGTACTATCCCCCCGCAACCGGCAGAACTGTGAACAGCAAGAATAGTAGCGGTAGAAGCACAGGCTTTAGCAATTTCTTCAATCGCCATCATGTAAGTTAAGCTATCAGTAAGAGAACCACCATATTCCTCAGGTATAGTCATGCCTAATAAGCCTAAATCATTCATGGCCTTAATATTTTCCCAGGGGAATTCTTCGCTTTCATCTATCTTCGCTGCTCGGGGAGCAATTTCTTTTTGGGCCAATTCCCGAATAACTTTAACCATCATTTCCTGTTCAGGTGTCAATCTAAAATCCATTCTTTTAACCTCCCTATTACTTATTATTAACGATTTTTGAATTCCGCCTTCCGTTTTTCCAGGAAAGCACTCATACCTTCTTTTTGATCCTCAGTTGCAAAGGTAAGCCCAAACAACTGAGCTTCAATATTTTGACCGGTCAAGAAATCAGTCTCTAAACCGGTATCAATAGCTGATTTGGCCAGTTTCAATGCTATCCCGCTTTTAGCAACAATTTTTTCAGCTATTTTTTCCGCTTCTGCCAGCAATTGTTCTGCTGGGACAACTTTGTTAACCAGACCAATCCGGTAAGCTTCTTCAGCATCAATCATCTCACCAAGATAGATTAATTCTTTAGCTTTAGTTTTTCCTACCAGTCTGGGAAGTCTTTGGGTACCGGCAAATCCGGGAATAGTTCCCAAATTAATTTCCGGTTGTCCAAATTTTGCCTTGTCAGAAGCAATTCTTAAGTCACAGGCCATGGCAATTTCACAGCCTCCGCCCAGGGCATACCCATTAATTGCTGCAATTACCGGTTTGGGATTACCTTCGATGGACATAAAAGCATCTTGAGCAAAACTACCAAATTCATAAGCTTCCAAAGCAGTCATTGGCTGCATAAAAGAAATGTCTGCTCCGGCCACAAAAGATTTTTCACCGCTGCCGGTAAGAATAATTACCCTGATTTCCGGATCTGCTGCCAAGTCATCAAAAACAGCTTTAATTTCAATCAAAGTATCTTTATTTAGTGCATTAAGCACTTCAGGACGATTAATAATAACAAATGCAATCTGCCCCTTCTTTTCTAACAGCAAATTTTTATAATCCACACGCTTTCTCCCCTTTTTTAGGATCATTTATTTTTTGCAAGAATTTCCTCTTTAAGCCCCATTGGTTCAGGCCGGAAAATTCTTTCATCCATCAGCTTGATGTCATCAGCAACCTTTACTTTAAAATCAACTTGAGCAAGTACGTCTTTTTCTAAATCGACACCGGGTGCTATTTCGATTAAAACCATTCCTTCTTCTCTTAACTCAAATACAGCCCGTTCAGTAATATAGAGCACAGGTTGGCGGTTTTCCTTAGCATACTCTCCGCTAAAGGTAATATGATTAACCTGAGGAATGAATTTTTTATTTTTTCCTTCCTGGATAATATTTATTTTTCCATCGGCTATTTCTTCTTTTAAGCCCCCAGCAGTTAATGTTCCGCAAAAAACTACTTTTTTAGCGTTTTGGGTAATATTTATAAAGCCACCGCAGCCGGCAATTCGGGTACCAAACTTACTTACATTGACATTACCCTTCTCATCTGTCTCAGCTAAGCCCAAATAAGCCACATCCAGTCCTCCACCGTCATAAAAATCAAACATATAAGGATGTTCCATGAAAGCATCCGCATTTGAAGCGCCACCGAAATCTGCTCCCAAAGAGGGAAGACCACCTACCGGTCCGGCCTCAGTAGTTAAAACAACATTTTCCAGGAATCCTTCCTCATTAGCTACTGCAGCAACCCCATCAGGAACACCTACTCCAAGATTAACTACTGCCCCATCAAAGAGTTCCATGCAGGCCCTCCGGGCAATAACCTTTCGTTCATTTAGTGGCATTGGTTTTATACTTTCCAGAGGAATCCTTAACTCTCCTGAATAGGAAGGATCGTAGGGGGTAGTGCTGGCTTGCCAATGGTTTTCAGGTTTGGCAACAACAATTGCATCCACTAATATACCGGGCACTTTTACGTCTTTCGGGTTTAAAGTACCGTATTTTGCCAAACGTTCAACCTGAGCAATGACTATTCCACCTGAGGCCTTAGCAGCCTGAGCAGCAGATAAAATTTCCACCAAAACAGCCTCTTTTTCCACGGTGATATTTCCTTTTTCATCAGCCGTAGTACCACGGATAATTGCAACATTAATAGGAAAGCTCTTAAAAAACAGCCATTCTCTGCCCGCCAGTTCTATTATTTCAACCAAATCTTCCTTAGTAATCTCATTTAATTTTCCTCCATCAATCCGGGGATCAACAAAGGTTTTTAAACCAACCTGGGTAATAGCCCCGGGCTTTCTTCCGGCAATTGCTCTAAGCAACTGCAAAAGTGCCCCCTGAGGAAAGTTATAAGCTTCAAATTTGTTTTGCAGGGCTGCTTCGCCCAGCTCCAGAGCCAGATTCCAGTGACCCCCGATTACCCTTTTAGTTAGTTTTTCATGGGCAAAATGATTTAACATAGTATGCCCCTTGCTGTCACCCTGTCCTGCTGCATAAAATAAAGTAAGATTATTGGGACTACCGCTTTCTAAGAAACTCCTTTCAATCTCTTTAGTAATTTCCTCCGGATGGCAAAAACTAACAAAGCCGGTAACAGCAACTGTATCTCCGTTTTTAATCAGTTTCACTGCATCCTGAGCCGACATTACCTTATTTGGCATATTAAACATCCCTCCCATGATTTTTTCTTAAGGTACCTTAAGAACATTACTTTTTTATATAAGCAAGATATGTGCCAAATTTCACTATCCGGTTTTCTTTTAATAAAATCACTGCTACAACTGTTTTTATAATTTTTTTAATATTAGGACTGTTAAAAAAATAGGCAATAAACAAACATCTGTATGCGATTTGCATACAGATGTTTGCCTATTGCCTACAAAAAGCAGCTGACCTTAAACAAAATACCTTTTTTTCTTCCGAACCAGGGTAGATAAATCTATGCCCAGTAACCTTGCAGCTTCTCTCATATTTTTAGTCTGTTTCAATGCATTTGCAATCATCCGACGTTCAATATTTTCTAAAACTTCTTTCATATCTCTTCCTTCTCTGATTTGAGCGCTATACTCATAAATCCCTTCACTCTTATAAGGTTCATGTTTGGTTTTAAGGGAAAACGGTAATGCATCAACATCTATATAATTGGCAGTATTAGTGACCACAAGCCTTTCAATTACGTTCTTCAACTCTCTGATATTTCCAGGCCAAGGATATTCTAACAGCTTTCTTAAAACTCCAGGGGATAATTTTTTATTTTGGTTGTATTTTTTATTGTATTCATCCAAGAACAAATTTATCAAAGGAATAATATCCTCAGTCCGTTCCCTAAGAGGAGGAATATGAATAGAAATGACATTCAGCCGATAATAAAGATCAAGTCTGAATTTTCCTTCACCAACTAGCTTTTCCAAATCCTTATTGGTAGCAGAAATAATCCGGGCATTAAACTGTATCGGCTTAACCCCTCCCAAACGGCGGAAGGATTTTTCTTGAATAGCATCTAGCAATTTGCTCTGTAAGGACAAAGGCATATCACCGATTTCATTTAAAAATAAAGTACCTCCGTCCGCCAATTGAAACAAATCCGTCTTCCCTGACCTATTTGCCCCGGTGAAAGCATGGGGTTCATAACCAAAAAGTTCAGATTCTAATAAATGTTCCGGAATAGCACTGCAATTAATTCTTATAAAAGGCCCTTTCTTACTGCTTTCACTAACGTTGTGAATAAATTTAGCAATCTCATCCTTACCCACCCCCGATTCACCGGTAATCAGAATGGGAGTATCAGCATAAGCAGCTTTCATAATCAGGTCAATAATATCAGTCATTGCTTTACTATTAGCGATTATTTTTGCTTTCGTCAGGCATTGGCGCTGGAATTCCTTCAACTGTCGCAGGTAGCCGTCGGAAAGAGCATAGATATCTTCTAGTTCTGCTTTTAATCGATTCAATTCCGTAATATCCCTAACATTACAAAAAACTCTAACCAACTTTCCCTCCTCATCAAAGATTGGCATTCCTGTAGCTATAGCCTGGACTCCATTATAGTAATTAATTATTGTCGTATAAGGCTTTCGAGTTTTAACCACCTCTGTAGAACAGGAATTAGGTAGATAGTTCTCCTTCACTAAATCCTGAAGATATCTACCATAAGTCTCTTCTCTCTTAAATCCCGATATTTTCATAAAAGAATCGTTAAAATAAAGAGTTTTTCCTTCCCCATCGGTAAGATAAATACCGTCATAGGAGGAATCGATCATTTTTTGAATAATGGCCATTTCTTTTTTCAATTCAGTTAGTTTGCTTTCAAGTTCAGCTATTTTTTCCCTAGAGCAAAGGAAAAACATATGATAATTAGTAGCGTTTACATCGACATTATTGCCACTAGCAAGAAATTTAGTGTCTTTAATCGTGACTGTAAAAAACCCATCGGGAGAAACCTCAGAACTAGCTTCTTCAAGACTAGCCTTAAGGCTTGCAATTTCTTCCTCAGTATATTTACCAATCTCTAAAATTTCACTGGCAGACTCATTATAGTAGACCAACTCATCCTGTGAATCAAAAATTAGTACAGGAAAAGGTATAAATTTGTATCCTGAAAAACTCATTTTCTTCTTCACTTTGATTTTCCCACCTAATCCCAACCCCCTTAGTTTAATATTAATCCAATAAAATTTTCTAATAAAAATTTCTTATTAAATATAATAATATCCTTTTTACTAAATGTATACCATTTTTTGTTAACAATCAAACCCCACTTTCATGAGCAAAGCCGGGCGGAAAATTTCCGCCCGGCTTTAATGACCGGCTTACTGATATTTACTCCTTTTTTGGTAATGAGTATGCAAAAGCTCATGGGAAACATGGCCCAAAGGAACTCCCAGGAATTCCTCATAAAGCCTTTTAATATCCGGATTGTCATGGGATTTTCTTAAAGATTTTCCTTCATCTTCCCGATAAATTGCTTTCATTCTTTTCTGTCTAATCTCATCATTTACCGGAATTGGCTGACCTCCTCCACTTATACAACCTCCTGGACAGGCCATGACTTCAATGAAATGATACTCACTTTTACCCTGTTTGATTTCTTCCAGCAGCTGAGCTGCTCCTTTTAAGCCACTGGCAACCGCAACCTTTAAAGTAAGGCCGTTTAGAAAAGACCATTCCTCCTTAGCGCCTTCAATTAAAAGTTCGGCAGTTTTTATCCGTTCAAATCCCATTAAAGGCCGTACGTGAAGTTGTTCAAATGGCAGTTCCCTACCGGTAACTAGCTCATAAACTGTTCTAATTGCTGCCTCCATTACCCCTCCAGTTGTACCAAAGATATCTGCTGCACCAGTTGATAAACCAAGGGGAGAATCAAATTTCCCTTCAGGAAGATTCCTGAAATTTATGCCCGCTTCCCTGAACATTCGAGCAAGCTCCCGAGTAGTAACTACAGCATCAACATTGGGATAGCCCCGATTAACCATTTCCGGTCTGGTAATTTCAAACTTTTTGGCTGTACAAGGCATTACTGAAACAACAAAAATATCTTTAGGATCAATTCCCTTCTTTTGAGCAAAATAAGTTTTTGTCAGAGCTCCTAACATCATATGAGGGGACTTACAGGTAGATAAATTAGCCAATTGTCCAGGATAATAATGTTCAATATATTTTATCCATCCTGGGCTGCAGCTGGTTATCATAGGCAGAACAGCTTTTTCACCTTTATTATCTGGACTCAATAAATTCTTAAGCCTTACTAAAAACTCCGTACCTTCTTCCATAATAGTCAAATCAGCCGCAAAATTTGTATCAAATATATAATCAAACCCTAGTTCCCTTAAAGCAGTTGCCATCTTACCTGTAACTAAAGTTCCTGGTTCATAGCCGAATTCTTCACCCAAAGCTGCCCTAATAGCAGGGGCAGTTTGCACAACAACAACCTTGGAAGGATCTAAAAGGGCATCCCAAACTACTTGAGTGGAATCCTTCTCTTTAAGAGCGTCCACCGGACAAACTGTAGTACACTGGCCGCAATTTGTACAGGCAACTCCACCTAAAGGTAATTCTTCCCCGGCTCCAATTTCAGTTTCAAAACCCCTAAACTGAGCGTTTAGAATTCCTACTCCTTGAACTTCGTTACACACAGTCACACATCTGCGGCAAAGAATACATTTAGATGCATCCCTCACTATTGAAGGGCTGGTAT
>DUMD01000106.1 GCA_012840065.1 Clostridia bacterium | reverse complement strand
GGCAGAAAAGTTAGGTGTACATGGAGCAATGTTAGTTTGTCCTTACTATAATAAACCTACCCAATCAGGAATGTACCGGCACTTTAAATCTGTTGCTAATGAAACCTCATTACCATTGATGCTTTATAATGTTCCCGGTAGAACTTCTTCCAATTTAGAACCCTCAACTGTTCTTGAATTGGTTAAAGAGGATAATATTGTAGCTTTAAAAGAAGCAGCGGGGAACTTGGATCAAGTTACCCAATTATGCAGTATTTTACCTGATAATTTTGCTGTATATAGTGGTGATGACAGTTTGACTCTTCCCATGATGTCTGTCGGAGCAAAGGGGGTAGTCAGCGTAGCATCCCACCTGGTAGGAAAGGAAATTAAGCAAATGATTGAAAACTTTTCCACTAATCCATCGAAATCAGCTGAAATACATCGTCATCTTTTCCCAATGTTTAAAGAGCTATTCTTTATAGCAAATCCTATACCAGTTAAAACTGCATTAAACCTCATTGGAATAAATGTCGGCGGTTTGAGACTTCCTTTGATTGAAGCTACACCTGAGGAAAAAGAAAGAATAAAGGGTCTATTAAAACAGTATCAGCTCATTTAAAAAGAGGCTGCTGCGAAATGGATTATTTATTTCATTTCGCAGCAGCCTCTTTAGTTATTTTCAATATCAAATGGTTACAATAAAAGTATATGTTTAATAGGATAGGGTCATCTTGGATAAAAGAGGAGATGAATAGATTAATCATAAGAATTTAAAGGATTGAAAAATATTCTCCAAAAGTTGGCGTTGGTTCTTAGAATATAGAAGCTTGTGTTAATTTTTAATATCAAGTATAATAAAAATAATGTGCATTGGGCGGAAATGTTATATTTTATGTTTTCTAATTATGTGCGGGCAAAAATAAAGAATATGGAGGTGTTTAAGTTAGATTATGGCTAATTCAGAACAGAATATACAAATCATTCCCTTGGGAGGACTAGGCGAAATTGGGAAAAATATGACTGTCGTAGAATATGGGAATGATATTTTAATTATTGATTCGGGCTTGATGTTTCCTGAAGAAGATATGCTTGGTATTGATATAGTTATTCCCGATATTACTTATTTAATTGAGAATCGGGAAAAGGTGCGGGGGATTGTTCTTACTCATGGTCATGAAGACCATATAGGGTTGCTTCCTTATGTTTTAAAAGAATTGGATGTGCCAGTTTATGGAACAAAACTAACTTTAGGATTACTTCAGGGAAAACTAAAAGAATTTGGCATTCATTCGGCTAAACTTTTTACTGTTAAGCCCTTGGAATCAGTACGTATTGGTTGTTTTAGAGTAGAGTTTTTTAGAGTAAATCATAGTATCCCAGATGCTGTTGGTTTAGCTATTCATACTCCTATTGGAATTATAGTCCATACAGGAGATTTTAAATTTGACCAAACTCCTATTGATGGTGATATTACCGATTTTCACAAAATCGCAGAATTGGGAGACCAAGGGGTTTTGGTATTGCTTTCAGACAGTACTAATGTAGAAAGACCGGGGTACACTTTTTCTGAAAAGTTTGTTGGAAATACCTTTGATGATGTTTTTCGTTTAGCAAAAGAAAGAATAATAGTGGCCAGTTTTGCTTCCAATGTACATCGAATTCAACAGGTTATAGATGTTTCCTGTAAATATAAACGCAAAGTAGCTGTAATAGGTAGGAGTATGATTAATGTTGTTGGAATTGCTAGTGATTTGGGATATTTAACTATACCAGAAGGTACATTAATTGATATGGATGAAATAGATGATTATCCTCCAAATAGGGTTACAATTCTAACAACAGGAAGTCAAGGGGAACCTATGTCAGCATTAACTAGAATGGCTATGGGAGAGCATAAAAAAGTCGAAATCTGCAGTGGGGATACAATTATAATATCTGCTAACCCTATTCCTGGAAATGAAAAATTGGTGGCAAGGACGATAGACTATCTTTTTCGTCAAGGTGCCGAAGTAGTTTATGAGTCTGTTTCTGGGGTCCATGTTTCAGGACATGCTAGTCAAGAAGAACTTAAATTTATGCTTAACCTTGTTCGACCAAAATTTTTTGTTCCGGTTCATGGTGAATATAGGCATTTAATTCGACATGCTGAATTAGCTCGGGAAGTAGGCATTCCAGCTAAGAATGTATTTATAGCTGAAAATGGCCATGTTCTTCAATTTAGTGCAAACAAAGGTCGGCATGCAGGCAAGGTAACTGCAGGAAATGTGTTGGTTGATGGTCTTGGGGTAGGTGATGTAGGAAACATAGTACTCCGAGATAGAAAACAGTTGTCTCAGGATGGAATACTCATTGTGGTTGTAACAATTGAAAAAAGCAGTGGCAAAGTATTAGCTGGTCCTGACATCGTTTCTAGGGGTTTTGTTTATGTTCGGGAATCTGAAGATTTAATTGAAGAAGCAAAACAAAAAGTTCAAGTAGTTTTAGCAAGATGTGAAGAGCAAAGAATTACCGAATGGTCAGTAATTAAAAATAATGTAAGAGATAATCTTGGAAGATTTCTCTATGAAAGAACCCGCCGCCGTCCAATGATCTTACCAATCATTATGGAAGTATAGAAGTATAATTGAATAAAAAAACTAACATAAGTGCACCTTTATATTTAGATGAATATCTAAATATAAAGGTGCACTTATTTATTCTTAGGAATATTTCATTGTTCTTGACAAATACTATTAGAAATTAGTTCAGGATGGTGAGAAGATGGAAGAAATATTTACTAACAAAGCACATAATGCAGCGTCTACACAACCAAAAGAAAAAAAAGATAAACCACGCAAAAATAAAAATGATAATAATAAACCAGATTCCAAGATAGAAACATTACAACAGTTAGGACAAATGGAGATACCAAACTCTGAATCAAATATTCATTGTCTTACTATTATTGGCCAAGTAGAAGGTCATATTGTACTTCCTCCTCAAAATAAAACTACAAAATATGAACATATCATTCCCCAATTAGTAGCTATAGAACAGGATAAAAAAATTGAAGGGGTTCTGATTATTTTAAACACTGTAGGAGGAGATGTAGAAGCAGGTTTAGCTATTGCTGAAATGATTGCTACGATGGATAAACCAACAGTATCTTTAATATTAGGTGGAGGACATAGCATTGGTGGTCCAATAGGAGTTGCTGCAGATTATTCTTTTATTGCTCCTACCGCCTCAATGACAATTCACCCGATTCGCCTTTCCGGCCTAGTTATAGGTGTTCCTCAAACCTATGAGTATTTAGATAAGATGCAAGATCGGGTTGTAAAATTTATTGTTAAACATTCTAAGATTAGCGAAGAAAAATATCGAGAATTAATGTCTAGAACAGGAGAATTAGCTAGAGATATTGGTACTATTTTAGTTGGCGAAGATGCTGTTAAATACGGATTAATTGACGAAGTAGGTGGATTATCAGATGCACTTAAAAAATTGAAGTCTTTAATTGAAGAAAGAAAACGACAGAATATCGAATAGGAATAAACATCAGGGAGATGAATAAAGTGTTGCATACAATTGTACCATTGGAAGTAGTTTTTAGTAACAAGTACGATGATTTGCCCAACCAACAATTAATAAAAGTTGATGGTGTTGAAATGCTTGTAGAACCTTCAGGCTTTGCCGAAGCTAAAATTGTTCGTGTGCTTAGTACTGATCCTGCCCACTATCTTAACACAAAATTTCAGCCAGGTAGCAACCTTAAAATAATAAATAAAAACTAAAAAATGCAATAATAACTTTTATTTTTAAAATTGACCCGGGATAACTACCCGGGTTTCTCTTTTTCCTAAGCCAATTATACTGTATAATTAAAAAAGTACTTTTTTAAAGAAAAAACTAAATTTGTTCTACTAAAAAGTTAAAAGAATGTATTGCGTAAAAAGTTGCAGAGATTTTTTAATTTTTTACGTCATATAAAAAGAAAGAAAGAATATTTTATTCAATAGTTAAAAATTTTAAGAGTTTTTCTTTTTATCATCGGGAGATTTAAAACTGTGTATTTCTTGGATCAAAAGGCCTAAAATCTCATCTAAATTTTTCTTTAATGATATTAAAGGGGGTATTAGAGTGTCTTACAGTCATTCTATTATATTAGGAATTGTTCAAGGTCTAACAGAATTTCTTCCTATTAGCAGTTCTGGACATTTAGTTTTAGTTCAAGAATTATTAGGTATTAAACAACCAGGTATGGCATTTGAAATATTTGCTCACTTGGGTACATTAGTAGCTGTATTCATAGTTTATAAAAGAGAAATTTGGAATATGATTGCTGCTGTACCAGCTTTATTTAATAAGTCTTATCGGAGAGTAAACGATATAGAACAGAGGAAAGCCATTAGAATGATAGGATTAGTAACAATAGCCTCTATTCCTACAGCTATTATAGGTATATTATTTAAGCCGATATTTGAAACTTTATTTGAATCCGTTAAAACAGTGGGCTATGGGCTTATAGTTACAGGTTTTTTATTGTGGGCTGTAGAAAATAAAAAATCCGGGAAAAAAGGTATTTTGAAAATTAGGCCGCTAGATGCAATATTAGTAGGAGTTGTTCAAGGTTGCGCAATTGTGCCAGGAATTTCTAGATCTGGCTCAACAATTTCAGCTTCTTTGTTTGTTGATATAGAAAGAGAAACTGCTGCCAAATATTCATTAATATTATCTATTCCACCAATATTAGGATCGGCTTTACTAGACATTAAAGATTTTATCCAGACTGGAGCTGGTGCGATGCCTCTAGGACATTTAGGAATTGTTTTTATTAGTTCTGCTTTATCTGGATTGTTGGCTATTAAGCTACTGTTGAGGATTTTAAAAAAAGAAAGTCTAAAACCTTTTTCTTTTTATTGTTGGGCTTTAGCACTTGTTATATTGATATTACTTTAGAAAACCGGGATACCGGTTTTTTTTGCGAAACTTTCTAGCTATCTATTTAGCTTTAATTTTGTTTACAACAAAGGAGAACAAAGTTAAATGTAGAAATAATATCCAATTAGAGGAGTGAATTGGATGAAGCAAACTACAAAGAAAAAAAGGAAAAAGGATAATGAAATTAGTAATAACTTGCGTTCAGAACTATTAGGCATATTTGAGGTTGCCATAGCCTTATTTCTATTTTTTAGTTTGCTATTACCAGCAAAGACAGGAATTTTAGGAGGATTTCTTTTTAGAGTAACAACTAGTTTTTTTGGACAAGGAGCTTATTTCTTTCCCTTTATAATCTGTGTTTTTGGAATTTCTAAAATGCTTTCTAAAAAGAGACAATTTACTAAAACACAAAATTATGCCTTATTTGTGCTATTTTTAGTTGTTATTTCCATCATCCATTTACTTGATAAGTCGGCTTCTGAATTTGAAAAAGCTTTTAAAGGTTCTGGCGGGGGAATTTTAGGTTTTATAATTATCTGGTGTTTTGAAAAAATTTTTGCTAAATTAGGTAGTTTTTTAATTCTTACCGCTATAGGGATTTCATCTATCTTGATTATTTTTAATAAATCTCTGGTGGGATTATTTGTAGATTATGCAAATAGGTCAAAGAAGAAAAGATCTAAAAAAGAAAATAAAAAAATAGAGTTTGAACAATTTGATGACGAACTGGAAGAAAAGGTTGAAATAAAGGCTGAGCCAGAAATTAACGAGAGTGATGCGAAAAATAATGACAAAACACCTGAATTAATCGTTTGGAATGATGATTTATCAATAGATAATGATAAACTCATTTGTGAAGATAATGATATTTCTATTACTAATAATGATAAAAATGACTATTTTGAAGTTGCTGCTACTTTAGAACTAAATACTGATAGTACAGTTAATTATTCTTTTCCTCCAATTTCCCTATTAAATAAAGATATTAAAGGACAAACCTTTAAGAATAAAAAAGAACTTCACCAGTCTACCAAATTATTAGAAGATACTCTTTTAAGCTTTGGAGTAAATGCCAAGGTGGTAAAAGTAAGCCGAGGTCCTACTATAACAAGATACGAAGTTCAACCTGCTCCAGGTGTCAAAGTTAGCAAAATAGTCAATCTCGCTGATGACATTGCTTTGAGTATGGCAGCAGCAGATATAAGGATAGAAGCTCCCATTCCTAACAAGTCAGCAGTAGGAATCGAAGTTCCTAACAAAGAAATTGCAGTTGTTTATCTGAGAGATATAATTGAAAGTCCTGAATTTCAAAACAATAGTTCAAAATTATCTGTGGCTTTAGGGAAAGACGTAGCTGGTGCTCCAATTGTAGCTGATTTGCAAAAAATGCCCCATCTTTTAATAGCGGGAGCCACTGGAACAGGTAAAAGTGTATGTATTAATACGATTATTTCTAGTTTGCTGTTTAAAGCACAACCCTCTGAAGTTAAATTGTTAATGGTTGATCCCAAAGTTGTAGAACTTAATGTATACAATAATATTCCACATTTAGTTTCACCTGTGGTAACTGATCCCAAAAAAGCAGCAACTGCTCTTAAATGGGTAGTTGCTGAGATGGAAAATAGATATAGTTTGTTTGCCTCCAATGGAGCAAGGGATATACATAAATATAACGAGATTTTGAAAGAACGACAAAATGATGGTATACTTCCTTATATTGTTGTTATAATTGATGAACTAGCAGATTTAATGATGGTAGCTCCTAACGATGTAGAAGACGCTATATGTCGAATAGCCCAAATGGCAAGAGCTGCAGGAATTCATTTAGTAATTGCAACCCAAAGACCATCAGTGGATGTAATAACAGGTTTAATTAAAGCCAACATACCTTCCCGTATTTCTTTTGCTGTTTCTTCTCAGATTGATTCAAGAACAATTTTAGATATTGGAGGAGCAGAAAAACTACTAGGAAAAGGAGATATGCTTTACTATCCTTCAGGAGCATCGAAGCCAATAAGAGTACAAGGTTGTTTTATTTCTGATAAAGAGGTTGAAGCAGTGACAGATTTTTGGAAAAAACAAGCTAAACCTGAATATGCAAAGGAAATCTTTAAATTTCAACCTAAAGAAGAAAAAACAGAAGTAATGGACGAACTTTTTTATGATGCTCTTCGTCTTGTAGTTGAGACTAACCAAGCGTCCGTTTCATTGTTGCAAAGGAGATTAAAAATAGGATATACAAGAGCGGCAAGATTAATCGATGCTTTAGAAGAAAAAGGTTATATAGGCCCTTACGAAGGCAGCAAGCCCCGTGAAGTGTTGGCAACTGCAGAGAATTTACGCATTATTAATGAATATAAGGAGAAAAATAAGTAGTAAATGAATAGTAAATAGATTTGAATGCTGAAAACAATGACTAATGGTAAAAAGCTTTTAAAATTGGAAGATGCCAGCTGGATAGATGTTCTTTCTCCTGTTGAATATGAACAATTTACTATTCCAGGAGCTTTTTATTTATGAATTTTTTTGAAAAAGAAAGCAGATAGAACTTTGCTACTGGACAATTTTTACTAAACTGTGCTGTGGGGTAAATATATTTAATAATAAAGCTGGACACTCATATTTAGAGGCTCTTTACGAAATATTATAAAGATAATTTAATTTTCAAATATAATTACGGAAAGGTTATAAAAAGTTTTATTTTTATCAATACGGTGAGAATAAGTTAAAAAGTTGTTTTATTTTTGCCGTGAAGAATTTATCGAGGAAAAAATTTATCTGTTGAAAGAATTAAAAGCTATTTGCAGCAGACAGCTAATTCCATGAGGAGGTGGGGTTTTGGAATCGATAGGTAAATTTTTAAAAAAAACCCGTGAGGAAAAGAGATTAACCATTAAAGATGTTGAGAACTTAACCAAAATAAGAGCAAAATACATTGAAGCTATAGAACAAGACAATTTTAGTGTAATTCCAGGAGAAGTTTATGTAAAAGGTTTTATTCGTAGTTATGCTAATAGTCTTGATTTGGATGGTAATCTATTGGTACAACAATATAAGAATTTAAAAGAATCTATGAATAATGAAGCAAAAAAAGATGAAATAATTGAATCTGGTAATAAGGAAGAGGCCCATTCTTCTAAAATTGAAAGACCTGACCCTAAGAAGGATAATCTATCGGGAAAAGTTAGAAAACCTATAGGTCTAATTTTAACGATTATAATAATTGCTATTGCTTTAATATTAATCATTCCATCGCTTATTAAAGGGAGGCAGGGGAACAAACAACAAACTCAAATTCCCAATTCTCCAGGGGTAGAACAAAATTTAGACAGCAATCTGGAAAATAATGAGGAAAATAAAACACCTGAAACCTTTCAACCAGGGTATGAATTGATAGAAGAGAGTTCGAAGACTAAAAAATACCTAGTTTTTTATGAAGAAGCCAGAATAGCGATTTTTTGCAAGGAAGGTCCATGCTGGTATGAAGCAGATGAAGGAGGAAATTTAATCTCTACAGGAACAATTCCAGTAGGAAAAGAGGTGTTTTTAAATCTTAATAATGAAATGAAACTACAGCTAGGAAATCCAGGTGCAGTGGAAGTAAAATTAAACGATGAAAGTTTGGTGGTGCCTGGAGAATATAATATACCCATTACATTGTATTTTTCTAAAAAATAATATGAAATCGTAGGTTATGCAATAAAGAGAAGATTTTTCTTCTCTTTATTATGTTAATCTTAATTTATAAGTCACAATATATAAAATTTAAAATTATCTATTTTTGCGAAAAATTTAATTTCTATAAAACAACTTTTTGTTGATTACAAAAAGGATAAGGTAAAAGCAGGTAAATAAGGGAGAAGATAATATGGGAAAAATAAAGCTCTATCCTAAAGTTAAATTAATAACCAGTATTTTTACAAACAATCTTAATTTGTTGGATGAAGCAATTAATTGTTTACGTGATCGTTTTGGAGAGATTGATTCAGAAACAGATTTATTACCATTTGAATTTACCAAGTATTATAGTAAAGAATTTGGGACAAATCTTAAGCGAAAAATAATATCCTTCAAAGAATTGATTTCTGCGGATGATCTAGTTTCAATAAAATTATATACAAATAATTTAGAAGAAATTTTATCTGAAGCGGAACAGGGGAAAAGAAAAATTAATCTAGATCCAGGATATATTTGTACTGATAAGTTAATTTTGGCAACAACAAAAGATCGGAGTCATCGGATTTATTTGGGGCAAGGTATTTTTGGCGAAGTTACTTTAAAATATACAAATGGGCATTTTGAACCATGGAAATGGACATATAAAAGTTATCAAAGTGAAGATCATCTTGATTTTTTTCTCCAAGTAAGAAAGATTTACATGAAGCAGCTGAAAGAAATGGATGTTGCAGAAAAAGTTTAACTATAGTATAGTGAATTAATAAAATTTATTTTGATAATGTGGGTGGAGTAAAGTGGGAAAAGTAAAAATAGGGATTGTTTCCTTAGGTTGTGCAAAAAATCTAACAGATACTGAACTGATGGTAGGAAAACTTGTTCAGTCAGGTTACGAAATAACTAATCAGGAAAATTTAGCTGATATTCTTATTATTAATACTTGCGGTTTTATTGAAAAAGCAAAACAAGAATCTATTAATACAATTTTGGAATTGTCGCAACAAAAACAAATAGGTAATTGTAAGGGGTTAATTATTACTGGCTGTTTATCTCAAAGATATAAAGATCAACTTATTGCAGAAATGCCTGAAATTGATGGAATTATAGGAACAAACGAATATCATCTTATCGATCAAGTAGTAGAAAAGGTTTTAACAGGTGAAAAGTATGAAGGGGATTATTCTAGAGACTATTTATTTAGCTACAATGAACCTAATTATCGCTTAACTCCCCAACATTACGCATATTTGAAGGTTGCAGAAGGCTGTGATAATCGCTGTTCTTTTTGTGTTATCCCCAGTATTAGAGGGGAATATAGAAGCTATCCATTTGATTATCTTATAAGTAAAGCTGAAAAAATGGGAAAAGAGGGAGTAAAAGAAATAAATTTGATAGCGCAGGACACATCCCGGTATGGTCTTGACTTATATAAATCATTACAATTACCTGAACTTATAAAAAGAATAGCCCAGATTTCAGATTTAGAATGGATTAGGATTTTATATTGTTATCCAACTAGAATAACTGATGAACTTATTCAAACTATAAAAAATGAAAACAAAGTGTGTAAATATCTGGATATACCCTTACAGCATTGTAATGACGAAATTTTAGCCCGCATGAATAGACCTATTAATAAACAAGAGATTGTAAATTTGATAAAGAAATTAAGGGAAGCTATTCCTAATCTTGTATTAAGAACTTCATTTATTGTTGGGTTTCCTGGAGAAACAGAAGAACAATTTGCAGAACTATTAGATTTTATGGAAAAAATGAGATTTGAACGGGTCGGAATATTTACCTATTCTCAAGAAGAAGATACAGCAGCAGGCAATATGGCCGGCCAAATAAGTGAAGCTGTTAAACAAGAACGTTATCGAAAAGCAATGGAACTGCAAAAAAGAATATCATTTGAATTGAACAAAGAAAAACTTAATAAAGAGTATGCTGTACTGGTTGAGGGTAAGCTTGCCAGTAAGAAATACAATTATTGGGGACGTAGCCAAGACGATGCTCCGGAAGTCGACGGCAGGATTTTCTTGAAAGGTAAAAATATAACTCCAGGTAAAATAGTTAAAGTAAAAATTACTGGTTTTGACAACTATGACTTGCTAGGGGAGATGGTAGAAAATGAATCTGGCAAATAAGATTTCTATTGTTAGAATCCTTTTAGTACCTATTTTTATATTTTTTTTGATCGCTGAAATAGAAAACGGAAATATAATTGCCACGATAGTATTTATCATTGCTTCATTATCAGATAGCTTAGATGGTTATATTGCGCGGCATTATAATCAAATAACTAATTTTGGTAAATTTATTGATCCCCTAGCCGATAAATTATTAGTTTCTGCTGCTCTTATTTGTTTAGTAGAGATGGGAAAACTGCCTGGTTGGATTGTGATCTTAATTATTGGAAGAGAATTTATGGTTACGGGTTTAAGAGGCATTGCTGCTACCAATGGAATGGTAATTGCTGCCAGCAATTGGGGAAAAATAAAAACTGTTATCCAAATTGTTACTATTATATCTCTTCTAATAAATAATTATCCTTTTAGTTTAATTAATTTTCCTTTTAGCACAATCGCCGTTTGGGCTAGTGTTCTGATTACTATTATTTCGGGTGTAGATTATTTGATAAAAGCTAAAAATGTTATTAGTTTAAAATAATAATTATGTATTTTCCTTAGTTTGTCTCGATCTTAAAGTGTTTTAGTCAGATTTATTCTTAGTAAGAAAAACCTATTTTTTTAGGTTTTTCTTTTTTGTCTTTATTTTCAAGTCGATGCATTTAGATTGTTATGTTATAATCTAAATATATTTTTAGAAAAAGAGGGGAGAGGTTATGCAAATAAAAGGAATAAGAATAGGTGTAGTAGTTATTGTTACTTTATTTATTTTGGGCTCATTGCTTTTAGCTCAATATATCTGGGAAACGCGAGGGATATATAAACCTCTCCTGCAATCAGTAGAATCAGTTGAAGGAGTAAATACAGTAACTATTGAGAAAGAAAAGAAAAATTTGGTTATAAAGATAGAGCTGGAACCAGTTAATAATTTTGCTCTTATCTACAAGGAAATTGAAGATATTATAAACAATAGATTAGCTGAAGATAGTTATCAAATTAAAATTAAAGATAAGAGAAATGAAATACTCACATCTTCTTTTTTATCGCTAAGCAGTTTTATTCAAGAAGGAATCCAAACAGGTAGATATAGTTTAATGGAAGAACAGATAAAAAATAAGGCCAGCTCTTTGGAGCTTGACCATGTTAATGTTTTAGTTGATGCAGAAAATATTTATCTTCAATTACATTCAGGTGAGAACTATCTATATGAAGTAATCCCTAGAAAATAAATGAATTAACTTTAATTCTTAATGCTGTGAAATTTTGTTTATGATAGTTGTTATTTGCTGTGTATTGCAGGGGGTGAGGCAATTGTTGAAAGAGGTAACATTAGGCGGAGTAATAGCTATTTTACTCTTTCTATTGATTCAGGGTTATAATATTTTCCCAGCTTTATTGATTGGGGGGGTTTTTGTTTTTCTTTATAATTTTGCAAATTTTAAGTCAGGAGGATATGATTTTAAACTTGTATCTACTGCAAAATCAGATCTTAATACTGACAATAATTTAATATCTTTTGAAGAAATTGGTGGTCAACAAGCAGCAATAAACGAACTAAAGGAAGCCTTAGATTTTATTAAAAAGAGCAAATTAGTTGATAGTTTAGGTATTCGACCTTTAAAAGGGATTATGCTTTTTGGACCACCAGGTACTGGAAAAACTCTCCTTGCAAAAGCTGCCGCCAATTATACTGATTCCGCTTTTGTAGCTGCTTCGGGTAGTGAGTTTATTGAAATGTATGCTGGAGTCGGAGCACAAAGAGTAAGACAGTTGTTTGCAAAAGCAAGAAATTTAGCTCTTTCTAACAACAAGAAAAGTTCTATTATTTTTATTGATGAAATCGAAGTTTTAGGTGGTAAAAGAGGACAAAATGTTGGTCATATGGAGTATGATCAAACTATAAATCAGTTATTAGTTGAAATGGATGGTTTAGCAACTGATGATAAAGTCCGGATTTTAGTTATTGCTGCTACTAATAGGATTGATATGCTTGATCCAGCTTTACTTCGTCCAGGTAGATTTGACCGTCTAGTCCGAGTTGATCTACCGGACAAGGAAGGTAGATTACAAATATTGAAAATTCACACTAAAAACAAACCACTTTCTAAAAATGTGTCTCTAGAAAAAATTGCCCAAGAAACTTTTGGTTTTTCAGGTGCCCATTTAGAAAGTGTAGCTAATGAAGCAGCAATTTTTGCATTACGCGAACAAAAACAGCAAATAGAAGAAAAACATTTTAAAGAAGCAATTGATAAAGTAATGTTAGGAGAAAAACTTGATAAGAGACCCAATGCTGAGGAAATGTATAGGGTAGCAGTTCATGAAATTGGACATGCATTAATCAGCGAATGGATTAGACCAGAATCTGTTTCCACAATTACGGTATCCCCTCGGGGCCAAGCTTTGGGATATATGAGGCAAACTCCCCAAGACGATATGTATTTATATACGAAGGATATAATAGAAGGGGATATTGCTGTTTGTTTAGGTGGTATGGTTTCTGAACAAGTTATCTTGAGAAATACGAGTACAGGAGCAATGGGAGATTTAAAAGAAGCTATTAAATTAGCTTATCAAATAATAGAGGCTGGAATGTCAGTACTTGGGATAGTTGACTTAGATAATTTTCCTAAAGATCAAATGCAATCTGTTGCTATGGATATTATAAACAAGAAACAAAATGAAGTTTACTATTACTTAATCCAAAGAAAAGACTTAATAGTATCTTTAGCAAAAACATTAATCAAAGATGAGGTTATGTCTGGGGAAAAATTGCGAGAAACTATAGCAGATTATAAAGTTGTAGATCAACTTGATCTTTTTAATGATCAGTCAGCATAAAGTTGGCTGATTTTTTTTGTTTTTCGAATATATTTTCCAACGATAATGTGTTATCATACTTATATAAAAAATGCAGAAGCAGTAAAGAAGGTGAATAAGTCGTGAATTGTGAAATAATTTCAATTGGAACTGAACTTTTATTAGGTCAAATTGTTAATTCAAATGCAACATATTTGTCTGAACAACTTTCAGAATTAGGTATAAATGTTTTTTACCATACCGTTGTAGGCGATAATCTTGAACGTCTAAAAAATACAATAAAATTAGCTTTGTCAAGATCAAATTTAATTATTACTACTGGTGGATTAGGTCCCACTTTAGATGATTTAACAAAGGAAGCTATTGCTGGAGTAGTTAACCGAAAAATGATTTTATATCCGGAGGCGGTAGAACATATCAAAAAGTTTTTCCAGCGTATCAACAAGCCAATGACTAACAATAATTTAAGGCAGGCAATGTTC
>DUMD01000105.1 GCA_012840065.1 Clostridia bacterium | reverse complement strand
TGATTTAATATTGCGGTTGGCCAAACCCGCTTCATTTTATCAGATGGAGGTATATTTTTTCTACTCATAGCTATAAGCTTTTTGGAACCACGGGCATAGCCCGTGGTATTCAAATTACAATAAAAAAACTGAGGAGGTAATCTCCTCAGTTTTTTTATTACCTAAAATATTCTGTCAGGCCCCGATAAATAGCATTGGCAGCATTATTTTGGAATTCTGCTGTTTTTGCTAGCCTTTCATCTGAAGGACTGGAGATAAAAGCTAATTCTGTTAAGACTGAAGGAACTGATTCCGGGGTCTCTCGAATAACATAAAAATTAGCTGTTTTAACCCCGATATTTCTGATACCCAAGGAATTAGCCAATTCCTTTTGAATCAATTGTGCCAAAGCGCCGCTTTGAGTCCTGCCATTATAGTAATAAGTCTCTACCCCTGAAGCATTTGGATTATTTAGAACTGAATTGTGGTGAATGCTGACAAAAGCATGGGCATTATTACTTTTAACAGGCTGGACCCGATCCGCATAAGCCACATATTGATCACCGTAACGGGTCATGATGACATTAGCACCAACCTGCTTTAGGCGTTCATACAGGAGCTGAGCGACCTTAAAATTCAGTTCTTTTTCATAAGTGCCGCTGGCGCCTATAGCCCCGGGATCAGAGCCACCATGGCCAGGATCAATAACAATTGTCTTGCCGTAAAGAACCGGATCCTTTATTAGCAAGGTTATTTCCTTTGTCTCAGGATTGTAGCTAATCGTAAAAGTATTGTTTTCTGCTAAATCAATTACCACTCTGGTATTATAAGGTTTTGTCGTAAACTGGCTGGCCCTGATCGTCTGCACTGCACCGCTAGCTACAGAATAAGTTTTATTTAACTCAGGATAAACCGTATTAGGAATATCGATAATCACTTTTGTCGGTTTAGCACTGGGAACATTGTTCATTAAACCTGTCGTAGCTTCTTTTTTCTCAACCAACCAGGAAGCGACATAACCCGCTAGCCCAGTCTCAGTTTTAATCTGATACCAGTCGTTGCTCTGAGCAAGAACAGTCATAACTGCCCCTTTAGAAACTTTCCCGACTACACCATAATTGGTGCCGGGGCCGGAACGGATATTTAAATTGTCAGCAATGGACACAACCATAGTTTGACTAGCTTGTCCCCAATCATCTGTGGAAATTTTATAGTCATTCCTGCCGATACCCTGGAGGGTTACTTTTACTGCCCCTTCCATTCTGCTCCAGTTTATTCCTGTTAATCTCTGGGGAACAATAGTAACGATGATAGAGTTAGGACCGGACTCGGCCTTATATTCAATTGAACTTAAGGGCTGAGCAAGGGGTAAATGAAGCACAGTACTGCCATCAGTTTGCTGAGTCAAGCTAATTCCACTTAAAGAAGCATTGTCAACCTGCGGAATGGTCAAATTAGCTGCCCCTCTAACATTTAGCAGAGTAAGCCAGAAATTATTTTCATCCTTTTTCCCGCTATAACTTAGAGGTCCGTTGGCAGTTAGAGTTACCCTGGTAATTCCCTCCTGTTCAGTCACAGTAAGGCCGGTCAATTTATAAAAGATTGTTACGGTTACAGTATTGTCAACTTTAGAAATTATGTATTCTGTCGGACTATCAAATTTAAAACTAATTACTGCTTCCTCAGTACCGGCAGAAGCGGTGATAGCTGTTAAACTTGCTTGGTTGATTAACTGTTCAGAGGGGACACCTTCTCCTAATCTGGTATTTTTAAACCGTAGGTCCAGCTGGGTTCCATCTTCCTTTTTATCCTCAATTAATTCTGCGGACTGGTCCAAGCTTAAGATAACGTTTAAACAATTTTGTCCCTGCATAACTTGAACATTAGTGATTGTTGTTGCAGCTTTCCCTTGGACAAGATTCACCAGCCAACCGGCTATCCAGCCTATCTTACCATCGGGAAGTTTTACATTATACCAGCCTCCTGCTTCCCCAAGAACCTCCAAAACCGTTCCGTTAACAGCAGAACCGACTATTGCCGTATTAGTACTGTTGCCCGCCCTTATATTTGCTTTACTAGCGGTAACAACACATTTTAAACCGGAACTGATTGGAGTTTCAACCGGCTCTTGAGGTGGAAGGGCAGGTGTGCCCCCTTGCTGGTTAATTTGAAGATACTGGCCGGCCACATAGCCTTCTAACCCTTGAGCTGTCTTTATTTTTAACCAATCCCCTGAGGTAGCCAAAACGGTTACCACATTACCCTTGCTAAGGCCACCCACAATGCTGTAATTCGTGCCGGGACCGGAACGAACATTAAGACTGGTTGCAGTAACTATTGCTGTCAAATAGTTTGTACCGGGCTGCACATCGGGTTGTGGATTAGGTTGCTGAGGTACTGACTCAGGTTCAAGTTCAACAAGCCAGCCGGCAATCCAGCCGGTTAGTCCACTGGCAAATTGAACCTTATGCCAATCTCCCTGGCTTTCCAATAAGGTAAAACTGGTACCTTGTCGAACAAGACCTAGCCTGGGATAGCTAGTAGCAGGACCGGAACGAACATTAACGTAATCTCCCTTCACCAACCCTTCCCTGGCCAAAGCAACGGTAGGAATTAGGCAGAGCACAAGAAAAATTAGGATAGGTGCCATAATTTTTCTGCTTAGATTAAGTTTTTTCTTCTCCATTTGCCTCTTTTTTTCACCTCCCTTCTAAAAAATTAAGTATAATCTTCGACAATTCTCTCTACTGTCCTGCCTAAAAATAACAATTATTCTCTAAGAAAATTATATATTAGCACCTCTTAATCCCGGTCAAATCTAAAAATTATGACGAAAAATAGAAAGAAAAAGTTTCTCTTTTTAACAAAATTTTGTCTAAAATTACCTTGGCAGCAGGAAAATTTTGTTTAACAGTGAAAATTTTAACGGTATTAGGGAAAGATAAAGATAACTAGTATTAAAAAATAAATTTTGGGAGGATAAAATGGAAAAAGATAATTACAAACCAAAAAATAAACTGCAACAAATGGGAGAAATTCTTTACCTCTGCCATACAATAAATAAAAGTCTTGAAGCAAATATCTCTTCTATCGCCCGCAGCTGCAATTTAACCGGTCCCCAACTTCATATCTTATGGCTGCTGGACATGGCGGGGGAAAAGGTCAGCATGTCTTATCTTGCCGAAGCAGGAAGTTGGCATCTTTCCACAGTATTAGATCTCATTAAACGCATGGAAAGCAAAAAGCTGGTTGTAAGAAGCATTAACCAAAACGATCTGAGGATAACTAATGTGGAAATTACCAATGAAGGAAGAAAGTTAAGAAGGAAATCCCTTGACCACTTTAAAAAATCCCAAATATTCCAGTTGATAGATGAAAAGGACTCTGAATGGACAGAAAGATTGGTTTCTTGCCTCAAAGAATTCTGTTTTCTTCTTAAGGAAAATTATCCGGAAACAACAGAAAAAATATAAACTGCCTAGAGCAGGAATCATGACCACCCGTAAAACGGGTGGTCTGCTCCAGCCCTATAAGGGCATTTACTGGCAGAGCCTTAAGGCTCACTGAATGGTCTGCCAACCGCATATTTTT
>DUMD01000104.1 GCA_012840065.1 Clostridia bacterium | reverse complement strand
GGCTAAGCTTTTGTCCCGCAAAGACGAGTTGGGGCTTTTGGCCCAATCTTTTAATAAAATGGCTATGAACTGGCGCGGCATTATAGGTCAAATATCTGCCGGTGCAGAAGTAGTGGCGGCCTCCAGCCAGGAGTTATCTGCTTTTACCCAGAGTACGGCTGCTAATATGCAGGAGGTTTCTGCCGCTACAGAAGAAATATCTGCAAGTTTAGAAGAGGTTTCTGCCTCTAGTGAAGAAATAACTGCCTCCAGTCAGGAAATGACTGCATCCTTGGAGACATTAAACAAAGAGATTGAGACAGGCAGTGAAAGGGCTAAAGAAATTGAAGCCAGGGCTGTAGAACTTGGAAAAACTGCAGCTAATTCCCGGGAAACAGCTAATCAGTTGTATAAAGATATTTATGGCAGGATAACAAAGGCTATTGAAAAAGCGAAAATAGTAGATGAAATATCTAACATGGCTGAGCTCATTTCTAAACTGGCCGATCAGACTAATCTATTGGCTTTAAATGCGGCCATCGAAGCAGCCCGGGCCGGTGAAATGGGAAGAGGTTTTGCGGTGGTTGCTGAAGAGGTCAGGAAGTTAGCGGAGGAATCAGCTCATACTGTAACCAAGATTCAGGCCCTGACCAAGCAGGTACAGGAATCAATCAACAATTTAGTTGGAGATGCCAATGAGTTGCTTGACTTTATTAATAATAATGTAAATAGGGATTATGATAGTTTTGTTGAGGTTAGTGAACAGTATAGGCAGGATGCGGATGAGTTTCGTGTTTTAATCCAAAAAACAGCTAAAATGAGTAATCAGGTTCTGTCTGTAGTTACAGAGGTTAGTAAAGCCATTGAAATGGTTGCTGCTTCGGTAGCACAAAGTTCTACCGGCGCTCAACAAATTGCTGAGAAAACGGAAGGCTCAGCAGCTACCCTGGTTCAAATCAGCGATTCTTCCGTGAAACTGGCAGAAGTAGTTGAGGAACTAAATGCAGCGGTAAAACAGTTTAAATTTTAATGGGTTTTAAATTTGGAGCTAAGGAAGTAAATGGCAATATTTATTTCCTTAGCTCCTCTTGAATGCTCTGGAAAAGAATTGGCCGTCAAAAAAGTATGTTTTTGGTATTTTATTCTTGACTTGACTTATCGTTTTAGCTTTAATATAATATATGTTGTGATTAATGACCTGTCAGTGATTTTGCAAAAATTTTAATTTCACTGACCTTTTTTTGACTGCTAAAAACAAATTTGCGCCCGTAGCTCAGTTGGATAGAGTGTTTGACTACGAATCAAAAGGTCGCAGGTTCGAATCCTGCCGGGCGCACCATCTTAAATTAAAAAATTGAAACTGAATCCTGCGCCCGTAGCTCAGGTGGATAGAGCAACGGTTTCCTAAACCGTGTGCCGGTGGTTCGAGTCCTCCCGGGCGCACCACTTTTATTATACGGGTGGAATAGATGAACCATATAGAATATATGCGGGAAGCCCTTAAAGAGGCTGAGAAAGCAGCAAGTTTGGGGGAAGTACCCATAGGGGCTGTACTGGTTGATAATGCTAGCGGTCAAATTATTTCCCGGGGTTATAATCTGCGGGAAAAAAAGCGTGACCCATTGGCTCATGCGGAAATAATTGCTATTAAAAATGCAGCTCAGATTTTAAATAAATGGCGCTTGACGGGAACAACATTGTATGTTACAGTAGAACCGTGTCCCATGTGTGCCGGGGCAGTCCTGCAGTCCAGAATTGACCGGGTAGTCTATGGTGCCCCCGATCCGAAGGCGGGTGCAGCCGGTTCACTAATTGACAT
>DUMD01000103.1 GCA_012840065.1 Clostridia bacterium | reverse complement strand
CAAAGGTTAAATCCGCTTTTTCCCTCTTATCCAAGGCATAATAGATTTCCGCCAAAGCTGAAAAAGCTTCCAGGTTAGTTACGTCCTCTTTCAAAATTTCCCTTAACAGCCTAACACTAAAATCATAATCCGGTCGGGGAGCAAAGAAAAAACTAGAGACCGCACACCAGTACTTGTTTTTGTCACTGGGACGTCTGGCATAAAGCTCTTTAAATTTAACAAAACGTTTTTCTAAGATATCCCCTTCAAAATCTACCTTGCTCAAGCAATAAAAAAGAAAGATTTTAAGGAAGAATAAAACACATAGATTGATAATCACTAAATAGAAAAAATTAAAGGTCGTCAGCAAGACAACAGAAACAGCAAAAAATAAAATGGTGAGAACAGGTCTTTTCACCGAATAATAAGTATTGAGTTTTAAATAATAGTGAAAAAAAATGTTATTAACCAACTTTACTCTGTACGGATTCAAAACTCTCCCTCCTCCCCCTCCCCTAATTTTATCAAAATTAGGACAAAATTAGCCATGGAAAAGTTAGGCTCAAAAAAAACTGCCGGCTTTTATAAACCAGCAGCTGTATTATTTTTAAGCCTCTTAACAGCTTCTACTATTTTTTCTACGGTCAAGCCGTATTTTTCCAATAGCTCGTCGGGTTTACCCGATTCACCAAAAACATCCTGGATACCAACTCTAATTACAGGAACAGGGTGGGTTTCAGCAACAAATTCCGCAACTGCACTGCCCAAACCGCCAATAACTGAATGTTCTTCTACCGTTACTATTCCCCCTGTTTCCCTAGCAGCCCTTTCCAGGGCTTCTTCATCCAGAGGTTTAATAGTATGCATGTCCAATACCCTGGTTCTAATCCCCTCGGCAGCCAAAATTTCAGCAGCTTCAAGAGCTTTAGCTACCATTATTCCCGCCGCAACTATAGTAAAATCCTTTCCATCCCTTAACTCTTTAGCTTTACCAATTACAAATTCCTCATCCTCTTTGTAAAGGAGGGGTACAGCAGGACGTCCCAATCTGATATAAACAGGCCCCTGGTAATTGACAGCAGCAGTAACCAAGGCCTTAGTGCTTACTCCGTCAGCCGGAACGATTACAACCATTCCCGGAATAGCCCTCATAATTGCAATATCCTCTACAGCCTGATGGGATCCACCATCCTCTCCCACGGTTAAACCGGCATGGGTGGCTGCAATTTTTACGTTTAATCTAGGATAAGCAATAGAGTTTCTAATTTGATCAAATGCCCTGCCAGTGGCAAAAACCGCAAAGGTACTGGCAAAAGGTATTTTACCGGCCGCAGCCAAACCCGCGGCGGTACCCAACATATCTCCTTCAGCTATACCCATATTAAAAAACCTATGGGGAAATTTCTTAGCAAAAACAACGGTTTTAGTAGATTTGGAAAGATCAGCATCTAAAACCACAATTTTCTCATTTTCTTCCCCCAATTGAGCCAAGATATCTCCATAAGCATCCCGGGTTGCCATTTTTTCAGCCATTTCCTTTTACCTCCCTAGGCCTAAAATAAACCCAAAACTTTAACTTAAGTCAGAGATGGCCTGTTCAAATTGTTCCTTACTAGGAACTGTTCCATGCCATTCTACCTTGTTTTCCATAAAAGAAACACCTTTACCTTTTATCGTATTGGCAATGATCATCACCGGCTTGCCCTTAATTTCCCGGGCTGCCTCTAAGGTTGCAAGAATTTCCTTAAAATCATGTCCGTCAATGGTAAAAACATGCCAACCAAAAGCTCTCCATTTCTCCTGTAAAGGTCCGGGATTCATTACCTCGCTCACCGGCCCGTCTATTTGCAGGCCGTTATAATCCACCACGGCAATCAGGTTGTCCAATTTATAATGAGCAGAAGTCATGGCTGCTTCCCAAACCTGACCTTCCTCGATTTCCCCATCGCCCAGCAAGACGTAAACCCGATAATCTAGATTATCCAATTTACCTGCTAAAGCCATCCCATTGGCTACTGACAGACCCTGGCCCAGGGAACCAGTAGACATCTCCACTCCCGGCAGCTTTTTCATGTCCGGGTGACCTTGAAGCCGGCTATTAATTTTCCGGAAGGTAGAGAGTTCTTCTACCGGGAAATAACCTCTTTCCGCTAAAACTGCATAGAGTACCGGGGAAGCATGTCCCTTAGAAAGAATAAATCTATCCCGTTCAGGCCAATCCGGCTTTTCAGGGTTTATCCTCATAACCTGGAAATATAAGGCTGTTAATAAATCAGCAGCTGATAATGATCCTCCTGGGTGACCGGAATTTGCTTCTGTTACCATCTGGACAATGTGTTTTCTGACCAGCTGAGCCTTCTGCCGTAAAAATTCCAATCTCTCTTGGTCAACCATAAAAGTCACCTCCTTTAATACTTCTTCCCTTCCTGCAAAACTTTTAACATAAATTTAGGTAGGGCCGACATTCTCCGTATTCTCCAAGGTTCTTTCAGAAGACGATAGAGCCATTCCAGACCGGCTTTTTGCATCCATTTCGGAGCCCGGGAAATCTGTCCTGATAAAACATCAAAACTTCCTCCTACTCCCATAGCCACAGTACCGGGCAGTTCCTTAATGTACCTGTTTATCCATTCCTCCTGTTTAGGAGAACCTAAGCCGACAAAAAGCAAATTAGGGGCTAGGGCTTTTAGTCTAGCCACAATCTCCTTTTCTTCTTGAACTGAAAAATAACCATCCTGAACGCCAAGAAGCTTTAAACCAGGATAAGCCTTTTTTAGATTTTCAGCAGCCAGTTCAGCTATCCCAGGCTTACTGCCTAACAGAAAAACAGTATAATCCTTTTCCACGGCCAGTTTCATTAAATTCTGCATCAAATCTATTCCCGTTATCCTTTCCGGCAGCGGCCGGCCTAACCTCTTTGCGGCCCAAACCACCCCGGACCCGTCAGCAGTAACCAGATCAGCCTGCTGAATGATCCGGCGCAAGCTGGAATCGTTTTTGGCCCTAAAAATAATTTCAGCATTAGCCGTAACTATCTGTTTCCGTCCTCCCCCTTGGATAAAGGAATCAATCAACTCTATGGCCTGTTCCATGGTTAAAATATCTATGGGGATATCCAAGATCTTTACCTTTTCATTCATCAGTTGCCATCACTCCCCACCAGCTGCCAGGCCAATTCCACATTTTTTTCTGCAGCCTTTCTTAGTTCCTCTACTTTGGCAAGCAATTCTCTTTTTAGTTCTTCCCTGTTATTATAAGTATATTCAATGGCATTAAGCAACTCTTTGCTGTTTAATTCACCAATATGCCCTACACTGTTTAAATTAAGGGAAGATAAAAACCGATCCACCTTAGGATCATAACTTAATCCTATTACCGGTACACCCATCAAAACAGCAAAAATCAGGGCATGCAGCCTGACCCCAATCAGCATTGTACAGCATCCGATCAGAGCAATCATCTCTTTCGCCCCATATTCATTTTTCAGCACATAGGCCCCCTCGCCAATCATTTCCTGGATCTGATTGGAGGTTTCCACATCTGCCGGTAAATGCATAGGAAAAAAAACAATAAGAGCATTTATCTTTCTTACCAATTCCCGGCAGCATTCTGCCAAGGCCTTTTTATACCCACCGAACTGCTGCCATTCCCGGACAGATACACCAATTAGAGGACGATCTTCCCCTAAGGGAATTCCCTCTTTTAAGAGCAGTTCTCTCCCCTTTTCCTTATCCTGAGGAGGAAAGGCCAAAACCGGGTCTGCCGTAACATGAATTAAGTCCTTCCGCACCTTAAGCTTATACAATTCCTGGGCAGATTTTTCATCCCTAACCGTAATTAAAGAAACCCGGTTTAAAAGAAAAGAGGTCAAGAATCGGGCCAATTTCCTCTGTACCGGCCCAATCCCCTGAGCATAAATCATAATTTTTTTTCGGTATAGTTTGGCTAAAGCAATAATAGACAAATAGTAATAAATGCTTCTGGCACTGGTAACATCTTGAAACAGGCTGCCCCCACCGCTAATCACCAGATCCGCCTCGGCAATAGCCTTGCGCACCTGCCAAAAATTCATTCTATCCACACCGATTACGTCATTGTACTGTTCAGTTTTAGAAGGATTAGCAGTTAGGACAATAATCCGGGCCTGGTCCGAATGGCGGCGGAAACTTTCCACAATAGCCCTGAGCATGGCCTCATCGCCGGCATTATCAAAACCATAATACCCGGAAATCACTATCTTAATCATTAACGCTCCTCCTCAAGCCCTCTATGATTCTAAGAACAACTTCTCCAACCAGGCAAAAAATTAGGCCCATAATCAAGCCCAGCCAGACACCGTTTAAAGTGCGGAATAAGGATAAGAGAACAGGGGTGCGTAAGTGAGCAAAGGTATTTACCAAAGAAATTTGGCCAATGGCACTGCCGATAAGAATCAAGGGTGTAAAACGGCGGTGGCCTCTAAAGGCCAGATAAACACCCAAAATTAATCCGGGATGGCCAATTAAAAATTCCTTAGTTCTGGGTCTGATATATAAAATTTTATCCAAGAAAGCCCGGAGCTGCACCTCAATATTAGGAACAGGAATCCCAGCGGTATGACCTGTTCTGCCGATATAAATGTAACCTGCAACGGCAAGCAAGACCAGGATCATCAAATGTCCAAAATAAACCTGATGGTAATAGAATTCTTTTGCCCCCAGATAAACCTGTTTAATCCTGTCCAGGCGTCTAGCAGCAGGAAGTTGTTCCGCCCCCTTATTCCGGAAATAAACCAGGATAAGAAGAAGAAGAGGCAGGATATGAACTAATTTAACTCCCCGGAAATAGTAATATTCGATTAAAAAGTAAACATCTCCTAAAAGAGCGGCAATAAAGAGACCTCCCAAGATAGACAAGCCTACAGTCCGCAAAAAAATCAACCCTGCTTTGCCAAATCTGGTCTTAAAATCGGAAAGATCCTTATGCAGGTTGAATAAAGGGGCAACCGCCAGAGTAGGAAAGACAGTAGCCGCCAAAATCGCCACAGCCTGTCTGAATAAAACAGTCTGAGAAGACCGGAGTAAAAAAAGAGAAACTAACCAGGCTAAGCCGGTAAGGAAAAGTTCAAACAGAACAGGCAAGGGATAAAACAGATTTAGAAGCAAAAAGGCTGCGGCAGTAATACCCGCTATAACAAAGGCAGTAAGATAGCGATTAGTATAGAAAGGGGCAAAGGGTTCGCCGATTCCTACTTTATAATTTTGCCGTTCCAACTCCTTTTTAATATCCCGTACATAATCAAGGTTGATTTTTAATTGTTCTTCCGGTGCTTTCTGAGGGAAATTAGTAATTGGTTTTAAATAAAGAGCCCTTATATTCCGCTCTTTGACAGAACGAACCGCATTATCTACCAAATTGGCAATGGTGGGATTTTTAATCTCACTCACCGTAGCACTGTAAACCCTGAGCACCTGATAATCCATCAATTTAAACATCTCGTCCAAACCATGGGCAGAAACAAATCCCCTCTGAACCGGAGTTTCAGCAGCACCGTAATTTATGTTTAAATCCTTCAATATTTGAGCTGTAACCTTCATCTGATCAGGATAACCGTAAACATCATCTCCGGCAAAGACAACCGTGCTCAAGTCGGCATATTGTTCCAGCTCCTTAAAGGTTTCCCTAATATCCTCCTCAGTTATTCCCGGAAAATTATAAGGTCTGGCCACGATTTTAAAACCAAGCCGGGAAATAGCTTCGATCAGTTCATAGTTAAAACCAACTCCCAACTTATCCAGCTTTTCCCCGCTGCGGGTCAGTTGAATTACTCTAGCCTGTCCTTCCGTTAACAGAGCAACGCTGTCAGCACCCAGCCTTTTGCTCAAACGCTCGTAAAGCCTTTGCGCCTCGTTATTCTCCGGGACAAGATAAATATAGTTCGGGTTAATTGCCGTTTCCTCCACCAAAACCTTTCCTGAAATCCTCTGCATGTTCAATAATTCTTTTCCTGTTAAAGCAGTTACTTTACTATTTTCCAGCAGGTCTTTTAGGGTATCCTCCGCAACGGCAACAGAAGTAATCCCCACTTCCCTAAGCTGTTCTAAAATAGTCAAAGGAGGAACACCAATAGAAGCACTAAACTCTTTTAGCGTAGCATAATCCATAATCATTTCTATCCTTGTATTCTCTGCTTCGACCCTATGTCTCTGAACTAAACTAACCAAACCAGCTGCAAAAGCAAGGATTATCACAGCCCAAAGGATATATTTTTTCCCCAATTTTTTTTCTAGCCTGTTCATTAGATCCTCCTTAAACCAGATAAAATTATCTTCTCTTACATTTTTACCAAAAATTTTGTTATCTTTCCAATCAAACTTAATGATCAAGAAAAAAAGCTTATTGCAGACAAAGGGATAAAAACACTAAAACAGTGCTGTAAAACTCAGCTTACAACACTGTTCGACAAAAAAATTATTTTTCTTTCCTAATTGGCTGAGGATACAGTATAAGGCCCTCTCACGGTTACGAAAGCCTTAGAGGGCACAGCTTCCGGCATGATTTTAAAGCCCCGACCATCGTCCCTGGGAACAATGATTAAATGATTTAAGGGAATAACCTGACCGTTCTTTATATCAACCCCAGCGGTGACATCAGCCAAACCGCCGCTTTCGGTGGTAATGGCAACCGCCTTTCCGGATCGAATAATAAATTCACTACCCGCTTCTAAAATCATTTTTTGACCAGGTACCATTTCTACAATCTTCAATTCATAATAACGGTCAAAATAACTTTTCGTGATTAATGGGTCCTGGTCCGTCCCGGGTTCGGCAGAGGAAGCCTGTACAATCATCACTGTACCTGCAATAACCAGGGTAAAAACGAGCAAGACCAGCTTCCATTTTTTAATAACCAAAACCTACCACTCCTCATCCCTTTATTTTTACCCTATTATTTTTCGACGTCTATCGGCTTACTCCTTCCTAATATGACTAAATGTGACTAATATTTACCTTATTTCTGCCTCCTGTTGGAGATAAGCAAAAATAAACTGATCTAAATCCCCATCCAAGACGGCTTGAACGTTTCCCACCTCATAATTAGTCCGGTGATCCTTTACTAGGCTATAAGGATGAATAACATAGGAACGGATCTGACTTCCCCAGCCAATTTCCTGCTGTTCCCCCTTTAGCTGTTCCTTTTCTTCCCTTTTTTTCTCCTGTTCCAACTGGAAAAGTTTGGCCTTTAAAAGCTTCATAGCCATGTTTTTATTGCTATGCTGGGAACGTTCATTTTGACACTGGACAACTATACCTGTAGGCAGGTGGGTAATTCTCACTGCCGAACTGGTCTTGTTAACATGCTGTCCACCGGCCCCGCCGGCCCGATAGGTATCAATCTTCAAATCAGCCGGATTTATTTCTACTTCCACATCATCGGGAAGATCAGGCAAAACGGAAACGGAAGCGAAGGAAGTATGCCTCCGGCCCGAAGCATCAAAGGGAGAAATTCTCACCAGCCGGTGTACTCCGATTTCTGATCTTAAATAACCGTAAGCCATTTCACCCTCCACTAAAAAAACCACGCTTTTAATCCCGGCCTCTTCCCCGGGAAGTTGGTCAAGGATTTCTACCCGGAATCCTTTGTTTTCAGCCCAGCGGATATACATTCTTAAAAGCATCTCTACCCAATCCTGGGACTCAGTACCTCCCGCCCCGGCATGAAGGGTAACTATTGCATTATTCCGATCATAAGGACTGGTAAAAAGAAGTTGAGTCGACAGCTCATTAAGCCCTAAACCTAAACGATCAACTCCCTCAGCCAATTCAGCCAAAAGTTCCTGATCCTCCTCTTCAGCCAATTCACAAAGGGTGAGTAAGTCCTCATATTCTTGGGCTAGCTTAGTAAACCTAGCCACCTTATCTTTTAAACTTTTTAATTCTTTAATTACCTGCTGGGACTCTTCGTAATTATCCCAAAATCCCGGTTCTGCCATTTTATTTTCTAAAACAACAATTTGTTCTTCTTGAGCAGGAATTTCAAAGAAAATCCCTCAATTCATTTAATTTTTCCCCGTGTTTTTCTAATTCTGCTTTCAAATCCCGGAACATTTTTGGCAACTCCTTTCCTATTTACCACAACATTTTTTATATTTTTTACCGCTTCCACAGGGACAAGGGTCATTTCTGCCCAATTTCTCCCTATTTCTTACCGGTTTTTTAGCCTCTGGTGTTCCTGCATACATTTCCCTTTCCTTTGGCGGCTCAGAGGGAGTGCCGGCAATCTGTACCCGATAGATATAGCGGACCGTATCCTCCTGGATACTATTAATCATATCTTGGAACATTTCATAGGCTTCAAATTTGTACTCCAATAAGGGATCCCGATGACCAAAGGCCCGAAGGCCAACCCCCTGCCGGAGGTCATCCATGGCATCAAGATGATCCATCCACTTGCTGTCTACCACCCGAAGCATGATTAATTTTTCCAATTGCCTCATTTGGTCGGAACCTAAGGTATTTTCCCGTTCCTCGTACCGGCGATAGGCAATCTGCTTCAACCTAGCTTTTATTTCCTCCCGCCCCAGGGAAGCCAGTTCTTCTGTGGCCAGATCCCCTGGAGTGAGGAAGTATTGTTCCAATTGTTCCAGCAGGCCTTTCAAATCCCACTCTTCGGTCGGAATCCCTTCCCCCGCATAAGTAT
>DUMD01000102.1 GCA_012840065.1 Clostridia bacterium | reverse complement strand
TGATTTATCATAAATTACTGCTCTTCGCTGAATACATTCTTCCGCATCACTTAAAGTTATTTTTACTATTCCATCTTCTCCCGGTCTTGTAGTTAAAACAGCCAATTCTAAAGCATTTAAAGCATTTCTAGCATCACCGTTGGCCATGACAGCTAAGTGGTTTAGGGCTGCATCTTCAATAGAAACATTATAAGTACCTAATCCCCGATCCTTATCATTCAGAGCCCTCTTAAGCAAAATAATAATTTCTTCTGAGGACAAGGGTTCTAACTTAAAGATTGTTGAACGACTTAAAAGAGCAGAATTAACTTCAAAATATGGATTTTCGGTAGTTGCACCAATCAAAATCAAAATATTAGTTTCCATCGCTTCTAAAAATACATCCTGTTGAGCTTTATTCAACCTATGAATTTCATCAACAAAACAAATGGTTTGTCGATCATAATAGGCCAATTCATTTTTAGCCAGTTCTATCGCTGCTCTAATCTCCTTAACACCCGAAGTAAGCGCATTTAATTCTAAAAATTTGCTTTTTGTAACCGCTGCTATAACCCGGGCTAAAGTAGTCTTCCCAGTCCCCGGCGGTCCATAAAGAATAAGCGAGTTCAGCCGGTCGGCTTCAATCATCCTTCTTAGCAGCTTGCCCGGACCAATAATATGCTGCTGGCCAACAATTTCATCTAAGTTTCTCGGCCTCATCCTAGTCGCAAGGGGTTCTCTTTTTTTAAATCTGTCACTGGATTGAAAAAGATCCATGCGATCACCCCGTTAAATTAATTTTTAAAACTATATTTCTTTTTAACTAATAAGCTATTCGAAACCATATTATTTTCTCCTGCTATAGCCTTACTACCTTTGCTATTTTTATAATTAACATCTAATTTGCTTATCCCTATTCTTTAATCCTGTTTTTAATGTGAATCTTTTCAAAACTCTTTCAAAGTAATAGCCCATTGTCTAAAAAAAATAAAAGGTCGTAAATCAAAGGTTAAAACTTTTAAAATAATTAATCCTCCATAATCCGTAATATATTGCGGATTATGGAGGATCCCACCGCTGTACCTTTTTACCTCTTGTCCTTAATTTTCTCTTAAAAAAGAAACAAATTATCCTACATCTTTTTATTTAATCCCAGTTAATTCTACTACTTCCAAACCTTTTCCAAACAACTCCTTTTGAATACAAATATTAGAGCCAACTTTAAATATAAGCTTCTATCTTACTCATCAAAACTTGCTTTGGCAATGCCCCCACAATTTTTTCCACTACTTTGCCGTCCTTAAACATAAGTAAAGTAGGAATACTCATTATCCCATATTGGCTTGCTGTAGCCCTATTCTCATCCACATTTAACTTACCGACTTTTATTTTTCCGCTCAATTCCTCAGCTATTTGATCCACTACTGGTCCAAGCATTTGACAAGGACCGCACCATGCTGCCCAGAAATCCACTAATACAGGTTGATCGGAATTTATAACTTCCTCAGTAAAATTATTATCTGTAATCGTAACAACATTTTGGGCTGTCATCCCATGCTCTCCTTTCTTTATCAAGTTTTAGTTTTAACTAGTATACCCGTTCTAATACAAAACAAAACCTGAAACCAGTCCTAATAGAATTAAGAATTATTTTTGTTGGCGGGTTCGATTATTTTAGATATTACAGGAGTAAACCTCTTGCTCGAAGAAAATCTAGGGTTAAAAATTTTCAGCCCCACAAAACTAAGAATAAGGAGGATAAAAGCACCAGCTATCCCAAACATTTGGCTATTAGCTACTTCAAAATAAAAACCAATTTTTACTCCCAACAAATAACCAACAAATAAACAAATAAGAGGAACAACATAAGCCAAAAAAGCTGCAAAAAGAACATTGTGATCAGGAACTTGGACCATAACCAGGTCTCCAACTTTTGCATTCAATTCATTAACTGCGTCAATCAATATTTTCTTTTGTTTTTCTTGGCCAGCACCACATCCCCCACACTCTGCACAGGAAGAGTGCCGCTGTAAGGTAATCTTGGCCAAGTTGTTTTCAGTTTTAACTACCATACCTAAGCGTTCCATTAAAGATCAACTCCATTCGATTTCAATAAATCGTTTACAACTACACTTGCTAACAATAGCCCCGCTACTGCTGGAACAAAAGAGATACTTGCAGGTACCTTTCTTTTACCCTGGTAATCTTTTTCCCCATCTTGTTCAAAATCCAAACCCAGTTTCTCTACAGAATAAGGAGTTAAAGGTTTTTCCGATGAATACACAGTTTTAATTCCTTCCGTTATACCTAAAGCTCTAAGTTCCTTGCGAACTATCTTAGCTACCGGACAAGTATGGGTTTTACTTATATCTTCAATTTTAAATTTCGTTGGATCTAATTTATTCCCTGCTCCCATGCTAGATATTACTGGAATATTATTTTTCTTTGCCAAATAGAGAAGTCTAACCTTTGCCTGGATAGAATCGATCGCATCAACAATATAATCAGGTTTTTCCTCAATAAATCGTTCACAATTCTCTGTGGTTACCATTTCACTAAATATTTTTACCTTTGCAGCTGGATTAATCTCAAGAATTCGTTCTTTAACAACTTCTGTCTTAAGTCTGCCTACTGTAGAATAAAGAGCCGGTAATTGCCTATTAAGGTTGGTAATAGAGATCCGATCATAGTCTATTAAAATTAAACTGCCTAGACCAGCTCTGGCTAAAGCCTCCACTGCATAAGATCCTACTCCGCCTAGGCCAAAAACCATTACCCTACTTTCTGATAAAACTTTATAACCTTCTGGACCAATGAGCATTATTGTTCTCTGAAACTGAACAGGATTCAAAAAAGTCACCTCTATCAAAACTAATGCCCCACTGTGCCGTAATTCCGCTGTTTTGGACCTCAAAAACCAAGGTGGGTGCTCTCCTGATTACTTTATGTTTCCACCTTTAGGATGGCATACATGCCATAACCAGAGTCCGAGCTCCCCTATTTAAAGGTGTTGGATCAAAACAAATCGGTAAAACCACGCACACAGCAGGTCCTCAAATTTACTTTATTAGGTATTTTTATATTATCATATTTAGCATAACCTTTCAAGTTGGCATCCCAATTATTAAGCCACTTCCATATCTGCTCATTAATAAATACTCTAACTATTTCTTTTCCTGTAATCTATTATTTGCCCCTATTTCCGTTTTTATGTGTAATTCTTTTAATTGCTTTGGTTCAACCTCTGATGGAGCTTTTGTCAATAAGCAAGCCGAACTTTGAGTTTTTGGAAAAGCAATTACATCTCGAATTGAATCTCTCTGAGCCAAAAGCATGATAAACCTATCCAAACCAAAAGCAATACCTCCGTGCGGTGGAGCGCCAAAGTCAAAAGCTTCTAAAAGATAACCAAATTTATCCTGGGCCTCTTCAGCACTAATTCCTATGGTTTTAAACATTTTTTCTTGTATATCACGGCGATGGATCCTAATACTTCCCCCACCAAGTTCTACACCGTTTAATATTAAATCATAGGCTTTTGCTCTCATCTTGCCTGGATCAGAATCAAAAAGTTCAATATCTTCATCCATAGGTGAAGTAAAAGGATGATGCATGGCTACAAAACGTTTTTCTTCCTCATCATATTCAAATAAAGGAAAATCAACTACCCAGCAAAATTTAAACCGGTCAGGAATAATTAATCCCAAACGTTTAGCTATTTCAACGCGAAGATATCCTAAAGATGCAGCTACTACCGATGGCTTATCAGCTACAAACAACAACAGATCACCAGGATTGGCAGACATTCGTTCACATATTGCACTGATTGTTTCTTCGCTAAAAAATTTCGCAATCGGAGAACGGACTCCATCTTCATTTACTGCAATCCAAGCTAGCCCTTTTGCACCATATTCACTTACCTGTTTAGTCAATTCATCAATTTCTTTTCGAGTAAACTTAGCACAATCCTTAGCATTAATTCCTTTTACTTGACCGCCTTTAGCAACCACTTCGCTAAATACTTTAAAATTAGTGTTTACAACCAAATCTGAAACATCAACCAACTCTATACCAAACCTTAAATCCGGCCGGTCAGTACCAAATCTGTCCATAGCTTCTTGGTAAGTAAGTCTTGGAAAAGGAGTAAGTAATTTTATTCCTTTAGTTTTATCAAATACCTCTGATACCATTTCTTCCATTAAATCAATGATTTCATCACGAGTAATAAATGATGCTTCCAAATCAATTTGGGTAAACTCCGGCTGTCTATCTGCTCTTAAATCCTCGTCACGAAAACAACGAGCAATTTGAAAATATTTATCTATCCCAGATACCATGAGTAATTGTTTAAATAATTGGGGTGACTGGGGTAAAGCAAAAAATTTTCCTGGATAAATTCTGCTTGGTACCAAATAATCTCTTGCTCCCTCTGGAGAACTTTTGGTCAATATTGGAGTTTCAATTTCCCAAAAACCTTTCCTGTCTAAAAAGTTCCTAATTGTTTTAGTCACTTCATGCCGTAATTTGAGGTTTTCTTGCATCTCAGGTCTTCTTAAATCTAAGTATCTATACCTCAGTCTTACGGATTCATCAACACCAGATGCCTCGTCCGGAAAAAAAGGCGGTAGTTTAGAAGCATTCAGAACTTCTAATTTTTCTACATAGATTTCAATATCACCTGTGCTTATGTTTGGATTAAACAACCCGGCAGGCCGTTGCATTACAGTACCAACAACACGTACTACATATTCATTTCTTAATTTTTCTGCTAAATGAAAAGCTTCCTCATTAACATCAGGGCTGAAAACTATCTGGATTATCCCTGATCTATCCCTCAAATCAACAAATATAAGTCCTCCGTGATCTCTTCTTCTTTGAACCCACCCAGCAAGCGTTACTTCCTGACCAACTTCAGCCAGAGTAATCTGTCCACACATGTGGGAGCGCATTTTCATATTCATTTGCTACACACCTTCCTCTAAACTATTTCTTAAGATAATTTACCAGGTCATCCAATTTAATCCTAGTTTGTTCTCCAGAATCCATTTTTTTCAACGTTACGGTACCGGTTTCTAATTCCTCATCACCAATGATAACAACATTTTTAGCCTGCAATTTATTAGCATACCTCATTTGACTACGCAGACTTTTTTGCAAATAATCCATTACCACAGAAATATTTTCTTTTCTAAGTTTTGCTTGGAGAGTATAAGCAAAATCATAGCTCAAACCGGGAAAAGCAAGTAAAAATACATCCGGCCTGTAAGACCCCGTTGTATCTTCCGGTAAAAGAAGGAGCAAGCGTTCTAAACCAATAGCAAATCCAATCCCAGGAGTAGGAGAACCACCGCAAGCTTCCACTAAGCCGTTATACCGCCCGCCACCACAAATTGAGCTCTGAGCCCCTAAAGATGTAGAAATAATTTCAAAAGCCGTATTAGTATAATAATCTAATCCTCTCACCAAACGGGGATCCTCGACATATTCAATGTTCAATAAATCTAAATAATGTTTAACTGCAGTAAAATGTTCATCACAATTACTACATAAATACTCAGCTAAATGAGGTGCATCTTTTGTAACTGTCTGGCATTGTTTTTGCTTACAATCTAGAATTCTTAAAGGGTTGCGTTCATATCTGCTCCGACAATCTGGGCAAAGCTGGTCAATGTTGTCACGAATATATGCTAATAATTTATCTCTATACCTAGCTCTGCACTCTGGACAACCAATACTATTAATATGTAAAGTTAATCCTCCATGTTTCGGATCACTATTTAAACCAAGGGAATTTAAAAAATGCAGTGCTAAGGAAATAACCTCAGCATCAATCGCTGGGTGATCAACACCTAATACTTCTATTCCAAACTGGTGAAATTGCCTATACCTACCTGCTTGAGGGCGATCATACCTAAACATTGGACCAATATAATATAATTTAGTAGGTTGAGGCAAATTATATATTTTTTGTTCCAAATAAGCCCGTATGGTCGAAGCAGTTCCTTCCGGTCTAAGGGTAATACTTCTCCCGCCCCTATCCGTAAAAGTATACATTTCTTTAGATACTATATCTGTAGTTTCACCGATGCTTCTCGTAAATAATTCCGTATGCTCAAATAGCGGAGTACGAATTTCCTGGTAACCATATAAATGGCAAAGTTCCCTGGCCTTTTTTTCAATTTTCTGCCATTTTTCAACCTCTCCAGGCAAAATATCTTTTGTTCCCCTGGGAGCCGTGGTTAACATGCTCTTTTCCCCCTTTACCTCAATCTTAAGCAAATTTAAAATTAAAGAACCCCTCAGCCCAGACAAGATAATTACTCTTGCCAGGGACGAGAGGTTTCCCGCGGTGCCACCCTGCTTGTACATTAAAAATGTACCACTTCCGCCTGATAACGGAGGCTTCCGTAATCTCCTAATAATTTATCCAAAACTTTCAGAGTTATACTCCCGGGGGTTCTTCAATCGCCTTACTTTAGAAATACTTTCAGTCAAGATATTTCCTCCCTGTAAAGCAGTACGATTTACTATTCCCGTTCAATGTATTTTTCAATATAAGTTTATTGGCTCTATCTTGGCAGTATTTTAACTGATGCTAATTTATTTGTCAACATTTATACATTCTGATCCATTCAGTAAAAATTCTGTCTTATTTTTTATTAATTCAGCTAATCTTTCCTCATAATTAAATGGATCTTTGGGATTAGGTTTTCTACAAACAGTAAAATTACTTGGTTTAACTAATTTTGTCATTGCCCCAACACCTAACCCCAAAATTGTATTTCTATCCTCCATCATTTGAATATTATACAAACATTCCTTACCTTCCAAGCAATACCCGGTATTTTCCAAACCACCCAAGATATTTTTCTGTCTATATAAATAATAGGGAATATAACCTGCTTCTTTTAATTTACTCTGACTCAGGTAAACCATTTCCTGTACTGTCTCATCCCCAGGCAGATTTGGATTCTTACCCTGCTCCTTCCAATAAGTAGCTCTCTTAAGGGCCAAAGTATGTAAAGTTATATTTTCCGGATTTAAATCTATAACCTTATTTAAACTGTCCTCTGCCTCTTTGACCCCTTCCCCGGGCAGTCCCATAATTAAATCCATATTTAAAATTGGTATTGTATATTTCCTAACTAATTTTACTGCTTCTATTATTTGTTTTACAGTATGTTTTCTGCCTATATAATCTAAAGTTTTATCCTGCATAGTTTGAGGATTAATACTAATCCTATTTACCCCATGTTTAATTAGACAGGATAAAATAGTTTCATTAATTGTTTCCGGTCGACCTGCTTCTACCGTAATTTCCCTAATGGCACTAAAATCGAAATATTTTTTCAAGTGGATAAATAAATTATCTAAATCTTGATCAGACAGAACAGTAGGGGTTCCACCTCCTAAATAAAGAGTTTCCACCCTCCAATCCAATTTTTGAATCAAATTACCCATAGCTTCTATCTCTTTAAATAAGGAATTTAAAAAAGGAGTAACTTGTTTTGCATAATTATTAATCCGATAGGATGGGAAAGAACAATAGTAACATCTACTTGGGCAAAAGGGAATACCTATGTAAACCCCAATTGTTCCTCTTTCTCCAGGTAATGGGATAAATTTTCTCTGCAAAAGACAGATTTGCAGTAAAAGCTCTATTTTTTCCGGCATAAGACCGTAATTTTCCTGCAAAAGCAGTCTAATTTTTCCCGGACTTATTCTCTGATCTAAATAATTATGTACAATTTTTGATGGTCTGACCCCAGTTAGAACACCCCAAAATTTTCTTTGCACCTTTTTACCTCCTAAGCCCTTTAACATATTGTACAGAAAATACCCAAAAAAAAACAAGGTTTTTACCTTGTTTTTTGTTTTATTTAGTTTTTATCATTTTTTAATCTTTGAACAGTAGCCAAATCAAGTCCTAATTCTTTGGCAATTTCTGCATCACTCATTTTATCACTCATTCTTGCCACCATGTTTTCATAATTTGCCCTAAGGTAACTATTCAATTCAATAAGACGGGAAATTCCATCAGTTTTTTCGGACATACTTTTTCCCCTTTCTCTCGCGAAGTTTACCTTTTTTCTTGCTTTATCTATGCCCTTCATGGATATTAAAAGTAAAAATCTGTGGTTATTAAAAGTATGTCCTTATAAAAATCTAAATATGAACTATCCTATTAAAAAAGGATTAAAAATTTTTTCCACCTGAATTGTTGAATCTGGCCCATGGCCAGGCAATACTTTAGTATCACCATCCAAAACTAAAAGCTTTTCTTTGATCGATTGAATAATTTGCCTGTAAGATCCTCCTGGAAAATCAGTTCTACCGATAGAACCAGCAAAAAGGGTATCTCCTGTAAATACCAATCCCTCGGTTTTTAAGCATATTCCTCCTGGAGTATGGCCTGGAGTATGCAAAACCTCTAATTCAATGTTCCCAACCTTAATAATATCTCCTTCTTCTAAAATTCTATCTGCAACTTGCTTAATAGGCATACCGGTAAAGGCTGATAAATTACTCCTAGAATTTCCCAGCATTCCCGCATCAGCAGAATGAATGCAGATTGGAGCATTAGTAACTGCTTTTAACTGTTCATTACCGGCTATATGGTCAATATGTCCATGGGTATTGATTATTGATGTAACCTTATACCCATCCTTCTTTAATAACTCAATTACAGGGCTTGGATTACCTCCTGGATCAATAACCGCCGCTTCTTTAGTATCTTCACAGCCGATAATATAACAATTAGCTGCAAATGGGCCTAATTCTATTTTTTTTAAGTACATTTAAATCCTCCCCTTTTCCTTAAAATATCCGTTTACTGTCCAAAATTACAGTAACGGGCCCATCGTTAATTAATTCCACTTTCATATGAGCTTGAAACATACCTTTCTCTACTTTTATTTTTAAATTCTGAAGGTCTTTTATAACTTTTAGATATATTTCTTTAGCCTTTTCAGGAGGCGCAGCTTGGGTAAAGCTAGGTCTCATTCCTTTTCTGCAATCTCCTAAAAGGGTGAATTGAGATATTAAAAGTATCTCCTGTTTTACATCTTGAATAGACAAATTCATTTTCCCCTGTTCATCAGGAAAAATTCGTAAATTAGCTATTTTTTTAACCATATACTCCTGGTCTGCTTGAGTATCATCAACACTAACAGCCAGGAATACTAATAGTCCAGGACCTATCTCCCCAATAACTTCACCATCTACTGTTACCTTAGCTCTTTCTACCTTCTGAATCACTGCTCTCATAAACTTAACCTCCTAGAAAATCGAAACCATTTTAAGGGGAAACAACCCTTTCCACATTAAAAACATCCTTTACTCTCCTCAAACGTTGTTTAATATAATCCAATTGTTCTGCACCTTTAATTTCAATGGTTAAATCTATAATTGCAACTTTATCTTTTGTAGTACGGGCATTCAAAGCACTGATATTGTTACGAGTTTCATTAAGCACGTTCACTAAATCCGATAAAAGCTGAGGACGATCTAAAGCAGATATTTGAATGTGTACAAAATATGAAAAATCTGCATCCTTATCCCAAGATACCTCTAATAATCTATTACTTTCTTGGCTAAAAAAGGGGATATTGGGACAGTCTTTACGGTGAATAGACACCCCTCTCCCCCTGGTTATATATCCAACAATCTCATCACCAGGCACAGGATTACAGCATTTTGATAAACGAATTAAAATATTATCTACGCCTCTAACCCTTACTCCTTTAGACACATATTTCTTATCTTTAGACTTATCCTGTCTTACAAACTCATCGATCTCTAAATGCTGTCTTTTTTTCTCTTGCTGAATTTCTTCTTTTAATTTTAAGATCACCTGAGCTAGAGTAATACCACCGTAACCAATAGCTGCATAAAGTTCATCTTCTGAAGCCATATTCAGTTTTTTAGCTATCTTTTCCAACTTTCCACTTTTTAAGAAACTTTCCTGCCCACTCCTTCTTAGCTCTTTTTCCAGTGCTTCTCGGCCTCTGGCTATACTCACATCCCGCTGTTCTCTTCGGAACCATTGTCTAATTCTACTGCGGGCTTGGGATGTTTTTACTATATTTAACCAATCCATTGAAGGACCACTGGTTGTTTTCGAAGTAAGAATCTCAACAATATCACCAGTTTTTAATTCATAATCTAAAGGTACAATCTTACCGTTAACTTTTGCTCCCACACACCTATGCCCTATATCCGTATGAATTCTATAGGCAAAATCTATAGGAACAGAACCCACTGGAAGATCTATAACATCACCTTTTGGGGTAAAAACAAACACTTCATCTTCAAATAAATTAATCTTTAAAGCATCCATAAATTCCCGAGCATCTTTCAATTCATACTGCCATTCCAGAATTTGCCTTAACCAAGACAATTTTTCGTTTAAAGACTTATCCCCTTTTCCCCCATTTTTATAAATCCAATGAGCAGCAATACCATACTCAGCTGTCCTATGCATTTCCCAAGTACGAATTTGAATTTCAACTCTTTCGCCCTTGGGTCCAACTACAGTTGTGTGCAAGGACTGATACATGTTCGGTTTAGGCATTGCAATATAATCCTTAAATCTGCCGGGAATAGGTTTCCAAAGAGTATGAACAATACCTAAAGAACCATAACAATCTTTAACATTATCTACAATTACTCTTACAGCAGTTAAATCATAAATCTCTTCAAAGCTCTTTCCTTGCTTTTGCATTTTTTGATAAATACTATAAAAATGTTTAGGCCTGCCCTGAATATCTGCTTTAATTCCTACCTGTTCTAATTTATTCTTTAGTTGCGATATGATTTCTTTAATTAATTCTTCCCTTTCCTTACGTTTGATGGAAATACGTTCCACCAGTTGATAATACACATCTGGTTCTAAATGACGCAATGCCGCATCCTCTAATTCCCATTTTATCCTGGATATACCTAATCTATGAGCTAGAGGAGCAAATATCTCCAGTGTCTCTTTTGATATTTCTTTTTGTTTAGCAGGCGAAAGATGTTTTAATGTCCTCATATTATGAGTTCGGTCCGCTAGTTTTATCAAAATCACTCTTATATCTTTAGCCATAGCAAGAAACATTTTTCTTAAGTTTTCTGCTTGCCTTTCTTCCTTTGAACGGACCTCAATTTTGCTCAACTTGGTAACCCCGTCAACTAACATAGCAATTTCTTCGCCGAATCGTTCTTTCAATTGTTCAATTGTTATCTCTGTATCTTCAACCACATCATGAAGTAAACCCGCAACAATAGTGTCAACATCTAGTTCTAATTCAGCTAAAATTTTAGCTACTTCCAAGGGATGAATAATAAAAAGTTCACCGGACACCCTATATTGACCGTCATGAGCTTCAGCAGCAAACTGATAGGCAGTTTTAATTAAATCCACATCTGCACTAGGGTTATAACTTATAATCCGTTCAATTAAAGCATCTAAACTCATTTTATTTACACCCCCTTTCGAACAAAAACCTCTATCCAATAAACAAATTTTTGTATCTGTCCTTTTCTCTTTGAATTCCCAAGTACACTAAGGATTTTTCTAAACTAACCTTTTTACCAGGTTCATGTTTTAACTTAAAAATATATTTACCGTTTATTTGCATACTTTCCAACAAACCCAATTCTATAAATACAGCCAGCCCAAGCAAAATTGAAAAAGAACAATACTTATTCTCCATAGCCTCTGCCAATGTCTGAGCAAATTCTTCCCGACTACTCCAGGCATAGTTTCTCTTTAAAAACAGGTAAAGAATTTTGTACAATTCCCTTAGCTGTTCAGTATTGATTACCCTTTCCCTTAAACACCTTTTCAGACGTCGTTTTAATAAATAATCTGTCAATCTATATAGTTTTCCGTTTAACTTATCGTTAACTGTAGAAATTAATAAGTACTCGAAATCGGTTAAACAAGGATCCAAAACAACTACTTTCCCCGTATAATCTGAATAATCTAAATCTACTGCCAAAAATCCATTTATAATTAACAAACCTTGATCACTGACAAAAAAGTCCTGTAATAAATTAACTTTTTCCCAAAAAGTAAGACTAGGTAATACACAATTAAAAACGGGTAACTGAAAATTAGCGATAAATTTTTGACTTTCTTCACTTGTCCAACTGCTGTTGATAATAAAAATTACCTTTTTAGACTCTTCCAAAAACTCACCTAAATTAGCTATCTCTTCTCCCGGTAACAAAGGAGAAGAAATCAGGTTACCTGAAAAGTCAAGCTCTAATACTTCGCCAATATTCTGCGGGCATAATTGGTCACCTATCTTTTTGCGCAACATTTCCCAGGAAATTACAATAATGTCATATCCTAACTGCAAAGCATCCTCTATCTGAATATAATCATCTCCACCTAAAAACGGACAGCTTATTGCAATTTTTA
>DUMD01000101.1 GCA_012840065.1 Clostridia bacterium | reverse complement strand
TATATACCGCAGCCCTTCTTTATTCTATATTCACTCTTGGATTTGGGCATAAGATTTAGAAAATTTTTCCGACAATTACCCTTTTTTAGAAAGGAATATCCCCCATTATACTGGAATATCTTCTTATGTCATTATATTACACTGTTACATAATTATGGAATTAGCTTTATTGTTCTGATTAGATTGGAGGCGAATATGGTGGATAATGAAGAGCAGGTTACAGAACGGGTAATCCTAATTAGCTGTCCCCTAACATATTCTTTAATTGATGAAGATGGCAACTTAATTAGTCATGGACAGGGAGAAGGCCAGATTGGTAAAGAGAATCTTCTGATCATTGATGAGTTGGGTGACATAATTAATTTATCTCTCCACGATCTAACATCTTTATCTGTAAAAGATTATAAAATAAGGCTTACACTCACCTCCCAGGATGAAGTCCTTCTATCCAATTTAGGCTACCAGTATGAAGATTTTGCTGAAAAATTAATTTCAGCTAGAAACCAGTTAATTTTAAAAGATCTGCTGATGGAAGAAAAGCTGCACAAAGGAGAAATTGCAGGAGAATTTATCCATACCGGAGTCTTAGGAGATAATATCAGTAGCGGCGAATGTGAACTCAGACTCTACGACACCGGGCTAGTTATAATGGCAAAAACAGGAGAAATCACCAGAATACCTTACGGACTTATCGAGAAAGCTGAAGCAGAAAATTATCGTCTTAGCCTAACTTTAGACAGCGGTGAAAAATACATTCTATTTAGAATGGGTACGGAATTTCAGCCCTTTGTAGAGTCCTTTGAAAAATTGAACAGCCAAATTTCTCAAAAAACTCAAAACCTGCTCAGACAACTTCTGCCTGAAGCCAACTCCCTATTAATCAGAAAAATTTCAATTCTCCTGAAGGATGGTAAATGTGCAAAAAAAAGCGACTTAAACGCTGTTTCTCCCGGCTTGTGGAATAAATTAGAAGCCCAACTTTCAGTCCTGGGAATAGAAAAGGAATATGAGTTTTTAAAAGCACTAGGCCAGCAAGAAAGAATCTGTTTAGGAATAAAACAAGGACTTTGGGGTGATTTGACGGGACAATACATCTGGTTTCTCATCCCTATTTACAGTCTTGATCCCAGCAAACCTGGCAATGCCATTGCCTTAGAGGCAGCTGCCGATGAAAAAAGCGGCAAAGCAACCTATTTTTTCAGAATAACCGGACGTCAGAATTACAGACTTTGTCGTAATCTTGAGGATCTGCATAGGGAAGCAGACCGGTTAATCCAAAAAATAAACTACTGTATGCTCATGCTTAATTTTAGACGGGAGCCTATTTACCTGCCTGAGGAAAGCTTGGCTAAACCCAATTATTCCAAATACAGATTTGCAATTACCACCCTTCCTTACCTCCAATCGCTGCGGCAGCTTTTCATCGGGAGAGTATTCCATTCTTCCTCAGAACAATGGGAAAAAGATGTTGAACAGCTTCTAAAGTTTAACGTGACTGCTGAAACAGATCAGGAAAGATGGTCAAAAAATAAAAAGCTAGATTAGATTAAGAGAGAGGTGGAGATATGGCAGGATATAAACACTTCTGCCGTTACTGTGACAAGCTTATTCCGGGGGATTCTAATGTCTGCCCCATTTGCGGCAAGAAAAACCCCTTAGGTTCACCCAGATGCCCAAAATGCAAAAGTCCGGTTCAAAAAGGATGGAAAAGCTGCAACAGCTGTGGTTTAAATCTTGAAATCAACTGTCCAAAGTGCAGTAAGCTAACCTTTTTTGGGGATTATTGTCAGCATTGCGATGCACCGCTGACTGTTATCTGTCCTAACCCCAAGTGTAAAACAGAACAGCCACCGCTTGGGGAAAAATGCCTTAACTGCGGTAAACCATTAAAGAAATAAGGAGCTTAGAATATGCC
>DUMD01000100.1 GCA_012840065.1 Clostridia bacterium | reverse complement strand
CTTGGATAAAAGATTAAGAGCCATACCAATACCAATAGCTGGGAGAGCCAGGTTATTCAGATTTAGTGCTATAATTTGAGCCGTAATAGTAGTCCCTACGTTTGCTCCCATAATTACCCCAATTGCCTGACTTAAATTTATAAGTCCAGCATTTACAAATCCAACAACCATAACAGTAGTAGCACTACTGCTTTGAATAACAGCTGTTACACCAGCACCAACCAGAACACCTATTAATCGATTACTGGTAAGTATCTCTAACAGCTTTTTCATTCTTTCTCCAACCGCTTTTTCCAGCCCGTCTCCCATAATATGCATTCCGTAAAGAAAAAGTCCAAGGCCACCAATCAGCCCTGGCAAAATGCTTTTTATCATTTATTTAACACTCTCCCCTAAACATGACTATTTTTATTAATCACTACCAGGGCCAAATGCTTTTTGTACCATCATATCCAGCTTTAGCCAGAGCTCTAACCACCCTCGGTTCTCCAAACAGAACGTTCACTTGTTCAATTCGAAGCTTATTCGCTAAAAATTTATCGCCAATTATATCATATGGTTCTCTTCCCTTTTCAATCTCTTGAATAACATATTGGACAACTTCCTCACTTGGATATTCATCCATTTCAAACACCCAAAATCCCCCTTTATTAACTTTTTTTACTTCTTTAAGTAATTTCACCGAAACTTCAAAACAATTTTAATTATACCCCATGGAATTTATTTTAACAACAAAAGATAATAATTAGAATGCCATTTTTGTACCAAATTTAAGGTTTTATTAAAACTTTTCTTCTATTTTGAACAAAAATTAAGTCAGTTTATTTTTAAATAAACTGACTTAATTGAAATACGGTTAAAATCTAAAATTAAGTTTTAATTGAACATAAACATATCCCTTCTGTATGGACAATCTAAATAGTTACAATTTTTTAAAGCCCTACATTTCGTATAATCGCCATAATCTAACTCTCCAGGAATCTGGCTTGTTGTTGGTTTAAGGTCATCAGTTTCATTTTTAAAGGAATCGCTGTTATTATTTTGCAGTTTAGGATCCATTTTACATACTCTCCTTCGTTTTTATTATTTTTTCCTTTTCCCGAATAAATATTCGCCATCTACGAATGTTAGTACCTATAAAATTTGTTATAAAAAAGAAAAAATAACATATAATTAAATCCGATAATAACAGCGTTTCCCTAACCATTATAATACTTTTAATATTTTCAATATAATATTTTCTAAATAATATTCTCTTACAACTGGTCCATCCTAAGATAAAGAATTAGAGAATATTTTCATTCTAACTAATATAACCACTAACTAATACAACCAGCCGCTTTTTTCCGAATTTGATCTATAATCCCTCTTTTAACTTCATTAGTCACCATTCTTCCTACCTTAAATCTACTAGCTATATAATTACAGGCATCCCACGGATCTACTTTATCACCACAGGTAAAGACATCAACAGCTGCGTAATTTAATTCTGGCCAAGTATGAATAGCTAAATGTGACTCAGATATAACTACTACACCACTGATTCCCTGAGGACTAAATTTATGGAAAGTTACTTCTTTTACTTCTGCTCCTGCATGCAATGCAGCACCAACCATAATATCTTCAATAGTTTGAAGATTGTTTAATATCTCAAAACTACAATCATACATTTCGGCAAGAATATGTCTCCCTAAAGCTTTCAGCTTGATCTCCTCCTTTAGAAACCAGATATAAATGGGGTTTTAAATTAAACGAAAAATTCTTGTCTGATGTTTAAATATTTGTTATCCAAGAAATATATAATTATCAATCTGTACAATTATCAATTTATTTATTAATTGTCAATTTAATTGTCAATTAATTCAATTAAATCAACAAACTAACCGACTTATCCAGTCTGGTGGCACTTGAAATACATCGGACAAGGCGAGTAAAATAATGTATTTTTCGGTATTTTTTATGTATCAAAAACAATAGCTTACTTTTACGCTTTTTTAAAAAGCTATTCGATAATTGATTTAAATAAGCAGGTCTAATGCATCGCAAGCTATCACCCCACTTATAAAGAAAAAGTTAATATATGTAAAATTATAAAATTTAAGCTACCAATCATAAAAAATAATAGCTCTAAAGATTAATAAAATCAAGCAAAAAATGGACTAAAACTTCAAATCTTAATTAAAAAATTTAATATTTCTCTCTTTCAAAAATAAAGATGTAAAGTAAAAAAAACACCGGTACGGTGTTTTTTTTATCAAATAATGGTCGGAGCGGCCGGATTTGAACCGACGACCTCTTGCACCCCAAGCAAGCGCGCTACCAAGCTGCGCCACGCCCCGACGTTTTGTTACAAGTTATATTTTATAATGTTTATTTTTAAAAGTCAAGTAAACAAAGTTGCCAAAACAATTATGATAAGTTAAATTTTTTATGCAGAGCTTTAACAGCTTTTATAGCACTACTTGCATCAATCAAGCAAGAAATCTTTATTTCAGACGTAGTAATCATTTGAATGTTAATTCCTTCTTCCGCAAGGGTTTCAAACATAGTTGCAGCTACCCCAGGATTATTAACCATTCCTGCTCCTACTATCGATACCTTTGCTACGTCTTTGCTAAACTTTACACCTTTAGCGCCAATTTCATCTGCAACACCTTTCGTAATCTCTAAAGCTAAATCTGCATCCGATTCAGAAATGGTAAACGAAATATCATTAACATTATCCCTCATAATGCTTTGAATAATCATATCGACATTTATATTAGCTTTAGCCAAAGCAGAAAAAATTTTATATGCAATTCCGGGTCTATCAGGCACTTCTAAAATAGCAATCTTAGCAGTATTTAAATCACAAGTAACCCCACTAACCAATCTTTCTTTTTCCATTTCACATGCCTCCTTTACTGCAGTTCCTTCCTCATAAGAAAAACTTGAACGGACATGAATAATTACTCCATATTGTTTAGCACATTCCACTGCTCTTGGCTGAAGAACTTGGGCACCTAAGCTAGCCATCTCCAGCATTTCATCATAAGTTACTTCTTTTAATTTTTTAGCATCAATAACAATTCTTGGGTCTGCAGTATATACTCCATCAACATCAGTATAAATCTCACATCTATCAGCATTTATAGCTGCCGCAATTGCAACAGCTGTGGTATCAGATCCCCCACGGCCAAGAGTTGTTATATCATTAAATTCATTCACTCCTTGAAAACCAGCTACAATAACTATTTGGTCATTTTCAAGCTCTTTTTTTAATCTATCTATGTTAATCTTTAAAATTTTAGCCTTTGTATGTGAAGAATCAGTTAAAATGCCCACCTGTTGACCAGTTAATGAAATAACAGGATAATCAAACTCCTTAATAGCCATCGCTAATAAGGATATAGAAATTTGTTCTCCTGTGGAAAGCAACATGTCCATTTCCCTTGCCGGAGGATTTTTGCTTATTTGCTTTGCTAAAGCTAATAGTTCATCAGTCGTATCACCCATTGCAGATACAACTACAATCACGCTATTTCCTTTTTCTTTTTCTTGCACAACTCTTTTAGCAACGTTTTTAATCTTTTCAGGACTAGCTACAGAGCTTCCCCCATATTTTTGTACTACAACTCCCATAATTCTCCCCCCGCTTGTTATAAATAAAATATCAGCTGCAAACTGTAACACCTCTATTTATTAGAGGAACTACAATTGTTCTGCATTCAACCCCTGCTTCTTTAAAAGCCTTTTCCACCATTTCTTTTATTATTTCTTCGTTATCAAAAGTCAAAGTTAAAATTGATGGCCCAGCACCGCTAATAACACTGCCTAATGCTCCTGCTTTTTTAGCAGCTTCAAACACATTGTTTATTCCAGGAATTAATTTTTTTCTATATGGTTGATGTAAAACATCCGTTAATGCATATTTTAACTTATCATACTGGCCTGTGCAAAGTGCAGAAACCAAAAGAGCAGTTTTTCCCACATTGAAAACAGCATCTTTAAAAGGAACAGTTTTTGGAAGCACATTCCTCGCCAATTCCGTAGATAAAGTAAAATCAGGAATAGTTATAACAGCCATTAATTTTTGGGGAGGATTTATTTTTATCCAATTTATTTTATTATCAGATTTGTCAGCAATTATGATGCCGCCCAAAAGTGCCGGAGCCACATTATCAGGATGTCCTTCCATTTTAGTTGCTAGTTCTAAAATTTCATCCAAACTAAGCGCATCTCCGCAAATTTTATTTGCTGCTACCATTCCCCCTACGATAGCAGCTGCACTACTGCCAAGCCCTCTAGATAAGGGGATATTGTTAACCTGAATTAATCTGATACCTCTAGGCTTATAGTTTAAAAGTTGAAAAACTTGTGCCATAGCTTGATATGTTAAATTTGATTCATCATGAGCAAGTTCATTGCTGCCTTCTCCTTTTATTTCAATCTTTAATCCACCATCTATTTCTTCAACTGATATATAGTTAAATATATTTAAAGCTACACCAAGACTATCAAAGCCTGGGCCTAGATTTGCACTAGTTGCAGGCACTTCTAACTTAATCATTTACTTCACTCTCTTTTCTATAACTAGCTTTTAACATCAATACCAGCTTAGAATTTTTGTCTTCTACTATATATCTTCTACTCTAATTACATTGCTTACCTCGTCTACAACTGCTAAGTTTTTTAAATCTTGAATTGATTTTAAAATATTTTTTTCTTTGATATCATGCGTTATAACTACAACTTCGGCCTTCTCTCCCCGAGCTCTCGTTTGAATAACTGATTTCAAACTTACTTGATTGTTTCCAAAAGCAGCAGCCAAACTAGCTAAAACCCCAGGTTGATCCAATACTTGAATACGAACATAATATTTAGAAACTATTTCTTCGGGACTTTTAACTTTTTTATTTTCAAAACAGGTACAACTAATCCTACCTTTATTCTCATGTACTAAATTTCTAGCGGCATCGATAATATCTCCTACCACTGCACTGGCTGTAGGTAGTTCACCCGCGCCTTTCCCATAAAACATTGTTTCACCTACTGCATTCCCTTTTACAAAAACTGCATTATAAACATCCGAAACTGCTGCTAGGGGATGGGTATTGGGAATAAAAGCAGGATGTACCCTAACTTCAATTTCATTATTGTCATCTCTAGCAATGGCAAGCAGTTTGACTGTATAGCCTAATTCTTTTGCATATTGAATATCAACCTGTTCAATCTTTCTAATTCCTTCAAAATACACCTGATCTAGACTAACTCTGGTATTAAATGCTATAGAAGCTAAAATAACAATTTTGCGAATTGCATCATGTCCATCTATGTCGGCAGATGGATCAGCTTCTGCATAACCTTTTTCCTGTGCCTCCCTTAAAACATCTTTAAACTCTGCCCCTTCTTTTGTCATTTTCGTTAGAATATAGTTAGTTGTACCATTAACAATCCCCATAATACTTTCAATTTTATTTCCGGCTAGACATCGTTTAAGGGGACGCACAATTGGAATACCTCCACAAACACTGGCTTCAAACAAAATGTCCGAAGTTGTACAATCGGCAGCTTCAAATATTTCCTTGCCATGCTTCGCAATTAATTCTTTATTTGCTGTAACAACTTGCTTTCCCTTATGCAATGCTTTAATAATATAACTTAAGGCAGGGTTTTCACCCCCCATAACCTCAACAACAATATCTATAGTAGGATCTTCTAAAATATCATCAACATTTGTGGTAAGCTTACCGGGCAAAAGTTCCACTTTTCGTTTTTTGTTAATATCTCTTACTAAGACCTTTTCAATTGTAACAGGTACACCAACTTTTTTTTGAATATTTTCTCCGTTTTCCTTTAGTACTTTTACAACGCCTGTCCCTACTGTCCCCAGACCTAACAAACCAATTTTAATACTATCCTTCCTCAAGTTCTCCTCCTCCTTCATTCTTTATTACGACTGTGCAATTATTTCTGTCTTTATTACACCTTTTATCTCTCCTATTCTATTTATTAAATCTTCAAGCTCTACCTTTAGTTGAAGTGTTTCAAAAGAAATTGTTACATAAGCAACTCCTTGCAAAGGAATTCCCTGATTAATTGTTAAAACATTACCATCAACCTCAGCAATTGTGTTTAATACCATGGATAGCACTCCCGGCTGATTACTCAGAACCAAGGAAAGAGTAATTATCTTTTGTTTACTCGCTTCAAAAAATGGAAAAACCGCATCCTTGTACTTATAATACGCACTTCTACTCAATCCAACCTTTTCTACAGCACTATTTACCGTAGTTTCTTCCCCTCTTTTTAGCATTTCCTTCACAATTATTGTTTTTTTGATTGCTTCTGGAAGAATATCAAGTTTGACAATGTAATAATTATTCTCTTTATCTCCATTCTTTAACACTTTTTTCACTCCTATCCGCCTTAAATGGACATAGATTTACTTACAGCAGACATTATAACATTACTTGCAAAACTTAACAATAGAGCTCTAAATTATTCCATCTACCACTTCCAATACTAAATTACTATCACCAATCGGCATTATATGTACGCCATCAGCTATCTTTTTTAACTCTATCAGCATTTCCCTGGCTATTTCAATTCCTGCCTCTCTGCCTTTCAATTTAATCCTATCTTGGATTTCTTTAGATATGGAAATACCAGGAACCTTTTCATCCAAATATCTAGCCATTTTACTGCTTTTAATAGGAAGTAATCCTATAAGAATGGGAATATTAAATTGCCTTGTACGTTCTAAGAATTTACTTATTTTATCTAAATCATATACAGGCTGGGTTTGAGCAAAACAAGCTCCCGCTTTTATTTTTTTCTCAAATTTTTCTATTTCCTTATCCAAATCTTTCGCAGCCGGATTTACAGCTACACCTATAAAAAAATTTGCCGCCTCATTAAGAGGATTGTTCATATAATCATAGCCTCTGTTTAAAGTAGCAGCGATCTTTACCAGGCCAACAGAATCTAATTCAAAAACTCCTTTAACATTATGATGATCACCGTTTTTCGGATCATCCCCCGTAAGGATTAGCAGGTTTTGCACTCCTAATGCAGCTGCTCCTAGAAGTTCAGATTGGAGCCCAATGATATTACGATCCCGACAAGTTAGATGAAATATCGTTTCCAAATTTATATTTTCTTGAATCAAATGGCATAAAGCTATTGGACTCATTTTCATATTAGCCATTGGGCTATCAGCAATATTTACAGCATCTACAGATCCTGCCAACAAATCAGCTGCTTGCAAAGTTTGTTTTACAGAAACACCTTTAGGAGGATCTAGCTCTACTGTAACCGTAAATTCCTTTTTTGCCAGCTTGTCTCTTAATCGATTTTGATTATTCAGATTGACTCACTCCTCTTTTTATATTTAATAAACGATCAACCAATTTCACTGCAGCATATGCGTCTTTCCCATATCCATCCGCTTTTATTTGCTTAGCAAACTCCTCATTAACTACAGCACCACCCACAATTATTCTTATCTTCTGACCATGATTCCTTAGATAATCTATAGTTTCTTTCATTTTATCCATTGTTGTTGTCATTAACGCACTTAAACCCAGTATATCTACTTTATTGTTAACCAGAAAATTCAGAATCTCTTCTTTTTTAACGTCTTTACCTAAATCATGAACTGTATAACCGTTATTTTTCAGCATTACACTAACAATATTTTTGCCAATATCATGAATATCTCCTTCAACTGTAGCTAAAGCAACTGTACCTTTTGAAAGATCTTTCTTAACAGGAGATTTTTCTGCTAAAATTTCAAATCCGGCTTGAAAAGTTTCTGCTGCCAAAAGTAAATGAGGAAGAAAGTAAATACCTTTTTCATATTTTTTTCCTACTTCCCACATTGCAGGAGCCAACGCTTCTTCAACAATTGAAAATGGTTCTTCATAATCTTCGATTACTTGGTAAATAAGTTCTTTTAGCTCTTCTTTCTTCCCTTTGATTACAGCGTCAAAACATTTTTCGGCTAAGGTTTTTGGAAACAAGGTTAAAAATTTTTTCTGATCGGTTGACCCATTATTATTCTCATTATCAACCGATGTATAACTGGATAAATAGTATTGTGAATTCGGATCTCTTCCCAGAATTATGTCAGCTGCCTTAATTGCTTCAATTAAATCCTTGTCCAAGGGGTTAACAATTGGCATTGTAAGTCCATTATTCAGTGCCATAATCAAAAATGATTTATTAATACTTTTCCTTCTTGGCAAACCGTAAGATACATTACTTATTCCTAAGGTCGTATTCAAATTAAATTCATTACTAATTATTCTGATTGCCTTAAGAGTTTCCATCGCCGATTCTTGACTGGTGCTAACGGGTAAAGTTAAACAATCAAAAATTAAATCAGAACTAGATATTTTAAATT
>DUMD01000099.1 GCA_012840065.1 Clostridia bacterium | reverse complement strand
CCTTTTACCAACTGATTTCCCGGATCGCCCTGTAAGCCTTAAACCGAAAATCACCCGTTCACTAAGTTTATGTCCTGCTTCCAAGCCCAATTCCCTCATGGTTTTCAAAGAAAGCATTCCACCGCAGGCTTTAAAACGGGGAAAAGCCTCCTTATCCAGAAGGGCAACTTTAAATCCATCTTCCGCTAACTTCCGAGCAGCAACAGTTCCCCCCGGTCCTGCCCCCACAACTGTTACATCATACTTTTTTCCTCTTCCTTCCAATGCTATCTTCCTCCTCTCCCACCGGCCTGTTTAGTTCTCCTTCCATTTTTTCCAGTCTTCTTTCCATCCAGCAGCTGTGCAAATCTTCATCCAACAAATTAGCCCAAAGAACGGAGGACAGCTCACTATTAGTTTCTACTTTTTTTATTAGATCCTTATAATCACTCATAGCTTTATTTTCTAAAACAATATTAATCTTGAGCATTAAATTGACATTGCTTAGATTTAATAATGTGCCTAGGGTCTTACCCACTATGGGGGCAACCACATCCCCTAAGGAAGTAGGTTTACCTCCTAAATTTTTAATAAAAGCAGCAATATTATCCACATGGTCCTGCTCAATATCGGCGAAACGTTCCAAAGCCTGAGCAAGATAAGGATCTTCTGCCGATTTTGCCTGGGTTGCATAAAGCTCAACCTGGGACTGTTCCAAACTGTAAAACCAGTTTAACCATTGAATCAACTTATCCGGTTCCAACCTATCCCTCCTTTCCAAGACGATTTAGATCCTGAAAATCTGGGCCAAAATCAAAGAAACCACCAACAAACTGCCGGTAATAAAATGAAGCCCAATTGTTGCCGCCATACAGGGAACCATGGCTTGGATTTGATCAAAATTATCTTTAATAATAGAAAAAGCTTTTAAAGCTAAAGGAAGGGTAAGCAAGCCGGCTAAAGCCGTTAAAGGAATAACTCTTAGCCCTACCTGCAAACAGATAAAGATATAAGCTAAACTAATCAGAACATAATACCATTTAACTGCCCGTTTTAATCCCAGCCTGACAATCCAATTGGCTTTTCTTACTTTTTTATCCGCCTCATAATCAGGGAATTGGTTAACATATAAAACGGCTGTAATCAGCAAACCCAGAGGAATACCGGCAAATAAAACGGCAGGATCAAAAACCTGGGTTTGCACATAATAAGCACCAATTACTAAAAGAGGGCCAAAACAAAGGCCCACCGTAAATTCACCCAGTCCTCGGCTCATAAGACTAACCGGTGGTGCCGAATATAAGTAGCTTAAAATTATTCCCGCCATACCTAGGTAGAAGACAGGTATCCCCCTGTGATAAGCAAGGTAAAAACCAATGGCAGCACCAATTGTATAACAGGCAAAGGCTGCCTTAGCCACAGTCTCCGCCTTGATCTGCCCTTTTACAATTACATCCGTTCCACCGTTAAAAGGAGTACGGTTAAGATTGATTACATCACTGCCGTTAAGATAATCAAAATAATTATTGATTAAATTTGTTCCTAAATGTAAAATAGCACTTCCAATTAGAGTCCAAAGGAAAAAACAAAAATCAAATTTCCCCTTATAAAACCCTAAAGCAGTTCCGTAGGAAACAGGAACAATTGTAGCAGTTAAAAAAGAAAACCTGGCTGCCTTGACTAGGCTTTTAAATTTTTCCAACCCTAGCCCCCCTTTATTAACAGAATAGCTACAAAAATTAGTATACCCTAACCGGCTAAAATTTATGGTATTCCTCTCAGGAATATCCAGACTGACCAAAAAAGAAAAATTTAGTCCCATATTTCCCCAAAGGCTTAACTTAAAACCTTAGTTTTTAGAGAGAGTTTTAAATAAAGGAATATCCTGCCTAAGACTGGTCATGCTATTAAGTGAAACTTGTATTGGCCGTAAGGAGGAATAGTAATGAGTGGGGATAGATATAACGCCATTGTAGTTGGGGCAGGACCGGCCGGTTCAGCAGCCGCTTTAATTATGGCCCAGAATAATCTTTCCGTAGCCCTACTAGAAAGGGGCAAATATCCAGGAGCAAAAAACATGTTTGGGGGATCAATTTACAGGGAACCCACCGAACTGATTGTTCCTCAATTTTGGAAGGAAGCCCCCTTGGAAAGGGCAGTAATTTCAGATGAACTCTGGTTTTTAGATCAAACTTCGGCAGTAAAGATAGGCTTTTCCGATCTCAGATTCGGGATGGAACCATACAACAAATTCAATGTTCTCAGAAGTGATTTTGATAGATGGTTAGCCAATAAAGCCCGCCAAGCCGGAGCCAATTTATTTACTGAAACAGTAGTCAGGGACCTAATTTATGAACCGGTTGGGCTTACTAAAAAAAAAAAGTGGCAGGGGTTGTTATAGATGGAGGAGAAAAGCTGTATAGCGACCTAGTAATTCTGGCAGAAGGAAGCAGCGCCTTCCTCACAGAAAAGGCAGGGTTAAGAGGGAAACTGGAAGCAAACAGTTTCACTCTTTATGTCAAAGAAGTCATTTCCCTGCCCAGAGGAGTAATTGAAGACCGCTTCAACCTGGAAAAAGAAGAAGGAAGCATTATCGGCATAATAGGTTATCCTGCTTCCGGAGCAATCGGCAAAGGAGGAATCTGGGTCAACCGGGATACAATTTCCATAGTAGTAGGGGGTTATTTAAACCAGCTAGTGGATAAAGGATTAAGCCCTTATCATCTTTTAACCAGGTTTAAACAGCACCCTTTAATCCAAAGGCTACTCGAAGGTGGAAAGGTAGAAGAATATCAAGCCCACACCATACCTAAAGGAGGCTATAAAAACATCCCCAAGCTGAATGATTACGGCCTGCTGGTAGCGGGAGATGCAGCCATGATGATTAGTGGAAGAAGAGGAACAGACCTGGCTATGATTACCGGCAAATATGCAGGAGAAACAGCATCCCAGGCTTGGGCAAAAGGGGATTTTTCACCGGAAATTTTATCCGCTTACCAGACCAGAATAAAAAATAGTTTTTTCATGGAAGATATTAAGAAAGGGAAAAATACCCAGAAATATTTTCAAGAATATTCAGATGCGGATTTTCTCATTACCAAAACCCTTAACAACATAGCCCGCGAGTATTTTAAAGTAGAATTAACCAGCGAAAATGAAAAAAGAGAAAAAATATTAAAAGATATAAAAATTATCCAACCTTTCTTTAAAACCATTAATGATTTTTACCATGGTTTCAATAACTGGGGGGTATTATAATGACTAAATTTAAAATAGATTCCAGTGATCCGCTTAGTTCTACCACCATTAAAGCAGATAGTAAATCCCATATAAGTATAAAAAACAGAGCCCTCTGCCTAAAATGCGAAAATAAACCCTGCACTTATTTCTGCCCTTCCCGGGTTTACTCCTGGGAAAACAATGCCATTCATATAAACTATAAACGGTGTATTGAATGCGGAGCCTGCCCCTTTGGCTGTCCCTCTGAAAATATTTACTGGCAATTCCCCCGGGGAGAATTTGGTGTATGTTACAAAAAATAGTTCCTAAATTTTTGAAGCAAGAAATTTAGAAGGGTAGGATTTACCTACCCTTCTACCTATCCCTTATATTTTTATCTTGCCAAAAATTTTCTTAATCCCATTTACTACCCTTTTCCCAATTAAATCATCAGCCTTCTCAATAATTTCTTCCACCTTCACCAAAATATCACCCTTGCCGGACCAATTTTCCTCTACAACCTCAGCCGGGGTATCAGTCAACACTTTGTTTAGAGCATAAGCAGCCACAGCTAAATCATCCAGCAGACCTAGAACAGGGAAAAGAGGTTCTGCAATTAAATCAATGGGAGAGAAAAAATATCCTATGGCTAAAACAAGCCAGGTCTTACTGCTGGAGGAAACCCTCTTATCCTTCAGCAAACGAACCAAAAGAACAAACATATCGGGAATCAGTAAAATGTATTCCATATATTGCTCATACTTAGGAGGAATTTTCCCCTCCATCCATTCTTTAACCTTATTGCGCAGTTGATCATAAAGCCTTTGTTGTTCCTCATCCAAAAAATCATATTGAGGATCTTCCTGCTCCCACTCTACCTCTTGAAGAATAGGAATAGCTGTATTTCGTTTCTGCCTTATTTGTTCTAAACAAGCTTCCAATGCTTCCTTATCCGTTCTACCATATCCCCTAGGCGTAAAATCACCCTCTTCGATCATTTGGTCAGCATAGGCAAAAAATTCATTTTCCCCCAGTTTGACCACGGTTATCTTAAATTTTCTGTCCCCCTCCACATGTTCATATTGATAAGGTTCAAACCTTTCCTTATCTTTCTCTCCACTCATTGACCTGCCTCCTTTTTTTCTCACCGGAGATAAAAAAACTCTCTTAGCCAATACCCTGTTCAACCATAAGTCCTTTGTTTACAGCAATTTTGTCATAGGAGATGGGCTGCCCTTTGAATTTTTCCCTAGGGTATTGATAAACAGCTTCCCGTACTAATTCAAAATCCTCATAAAAGATAACAACCACATCCCCTTTCCGGGCTTTATCTAAGGCTGTTTTCACTGCCTCACCTTCATTTAAAACTATTTCCATTTCATCCCTTCCTTTTCCTCCCTTTTGGGCGCCCTTTTCCAAAATAGCTGCGATTTCTCCGGGTATCCTTCCTCTTAAATCCTGATCTTCTTTTATTACTAAATAATCAAATCCAGCTCCTGCCAGCTCTCCTATTTTTTCCACACTTTCATCCTTTCTATCTCCAGGCACACCAATAACCCCAATTAAACGGGTTGGCTTTAAATGGCGAGCATAATTAATCGTAGCTTGATAACCCGCAATATTGTGGCCGTAGTCAATAATAATTTTAACTCCTCCCATTTCCACAATATTAAGTCTTCCCGGATTATGCTCAAAATTAGGTTTAAATTCAGTCAACCCTTTCACTATTTTATCTATTCCAATCTTTAAACATAAAAGTCCTGCAATGGCTGCCAAAGCATTTTCCACATTATGAATCGCCTTACCCTTCATAGTAAGAGGAATTGCATTAACGTTAATAATGGGTTGGACTTTTTCTCCTTCAGCATAAAGGATAATACCATCTTTCACAAACACCGCCTTACCCCCAATGCCAAGATGGCGGCGAACAATAATGTTGTCCCCTTTCCTGCTGAAAAAACAAATTTGGCCTTTGCTTCTCTCAACCAGCTTGAGCACATGTTTATCATCTGCATTTAAAATACAGTATCCTTTAGGCTTTGTTCTTTCTAATAATAAAGCTTTCACATAAATCAAATCTTCCACAGTTTCAACTTCATCCTGGCCCAAATGGTCTTCGCTTATATTTGTAATGATAGAAACATCGCAATAGTCAAAAGCCAAACCTGAACGAATCAATCCTCCCCTGGCAGTTTCTAAAACAGCCGCTGTTACCGTAGGATCTCTCAGAACCAGCTGGGCACTTTTAGGTCCTGTTGTATCCCCCTCCAGAACACATTTACCGCCAATAAAAACCCCATCTGTACTGGTCATCCCAACTCTATGACCTGTTAGAGCTAAAATATGACTAATTAATCTTGTTGTAGTAGTTTTGCCATTAGTACCAGTAATAGCGACGATAGGAATAGTAAAGGAAGAACCGGGGGGAAATAAATAATCTAAAATTGCCCCTGCCGCGTCCCTGGGCTTCCCACTTGCCGGATAATGGTGCATGCGAATACCCGGTGCAGCATTAACCTCGATTACCGCACCGGTTCCTTCTTTTACCGGAAGACTTATATCTTCTGCTACAATATCTATTCCTGCCACATCCAGCCCTATTTGTCTGGCAATCCTAACAGCCAAATCAGAATTATAAGGATGGATAAAGTCCGTCACATCCTTAGCAATCCCACCGGTACTTAAATTGGCATTTTCTCTTAAGAAGACTATTTCCCCAGCCTTAGGTATGTACTTAAGGGTAAGATTCTGGCGGGCAAGTACCATTAAAACCACTGGATCAATCTTAATTTTAGTTAAAGGCTTCTCGTGCCCATCCCCTCGATTAGGATTTTGGTTTTCTAATTCAATCAATTCCTTAACAGTTCTTTTCCCATCACCAATTACATGAGCTGGAATTCTCTCAGAAACTGCAACAACTTTATCACCTACAACCAAAATCCTATAATGTTTACCGCTAATATACTTTTCTACTATAATCTTAGAACTATAAGTATTAGCGATAGAAAAAGCCGAAAGAACTTCTTTCTCGCTGTTCAAATCTAAAGTCACGCCTTTTCCCTGATTGCCCTCACAAGGCTTGACAACAACAGGAAAACCTATTTGCTTGGCCAACTCCAATGCTTCTTCCTCTGAACTAACTACTCCACCGTAGGGAACGGGAATGCCGGCGCTACTCAAGATTTCTTTAGTAAGGTTTTTATCACAGGCAATATCCACTCCAATACAGGAAGTATTGCCAGTAACAGTAGCTTGAATTCGCTTTTGATTGCATCCATAGCCTAACTGCACCAAACTCAAGTTATTGAGTCGGGAAACCGGAATCCCTCTCTCTTTTGCCCTCCTGACAATAACATCGGTGCTTGAACCCAAAGAATACCTTTTAGCTAATTCCTTTAAATTCCTTAATTCCCGTTCCAAATCATATCGCTTACCCTGAGCTAAAGCATTTACCAGCTCAAAAGCTATTTCTCCAGCCCTAATCCCAACAGGTTTACAGTCATAACTAAAAACAATCCGATAAACTCCTGCTTGCTTAGTTTCTCGTGTTTTTCCAAATTTAACCTGAGCCCCGGTAAGACACTGAAGTTCTATTGCTATATGCTCCATAACATGTCCCAAATAAGTACCTTCTTTTAGCCGTTCCACAAATCCCCCAGGATAACCCAGGGAACATTCGTGTTCAAATAAACTCGGAAGCAAATAAAGTAATCGGTTTACAAAATCAACAATTTTATTTGTAGGTATTTCCCTGTATTCTCCCAAATCAACCAGCATTTTGATAACCGGATGATAGCTATAGATACTGCACCCATCAAAGGCGCGTATCTCAAGCAATTTCATTTTAACTATTCCTCCTTTTATTTGCAGCTAAAATGTTTAAAAACAAGCCTAGTTTGTCCTAAATGAATTTTTCTATTCTAATGGTTTTAACATTTTAATATTTTCCCGCCGTCTATCTAGGTTCTAATTTCTAACTCACAGATTGTTTTTACCCTTTCTAGGCTGACGTTTTTTTAAATCAAAGCAATATCCTTTCGGAAGAATATGGATGGTTACATTCGTTAAACTGAGAGGCTGATCAGGATCAGATTCAGAAACATTGGAATAACGAATTGTACTTCCATCCACCACAGTTACAGATTGGGAACCAATTACCTCAAAACTTCCTTCTTCATTCACAACAATTGCCGTATCCTCATCAATTCCTACACCTAGGACGTATGGATTCTGAGCAACCGCACAGAGCAGTCTCCCAATTCTACCACGCTGAGCAAAATGCTGATCGATTACAACCTCTTTAATCAAACCTAAACCGGGAGCCATTTTAAGAGTACATTTCTTTGGAGCCGAATCACTGTCTCCTTCAACAATCATGGTATCGCTCATTACAGATGCTCCCGCACTGGTACCAGCAATAACAACTCCATTTAAATAGGCGGAGTGCAGGGCGCTTCCAACAGCAGATCCTCCCAAAATGCTGGTAATCCTCAATTGGTCACCACCTGTAAAAAATATCCCTGAAGCCTGTTTGATCATTTCAACCAAACAAGAAGAATTGGCCTCTTCCCGGTTATTTATATGTAAAATATCAATTTTTTCCACACCAAGACGATTAAATACTTTACGGTAAAGGGATCCGGTCTCTTCTGGTTTTAATGTGGCTGTGGTCATCACAACTATTCGGCTATCCTTTCCCCCGGAAAGTTCAACTACCTTTTTTAAAATTTCACAGCCACCTTCTTTGTCTTCAGCCCCTCCGATAATGATTAATTTCCCTTTTACTTTATCTTCTGTCATCCCATCCCGCCTTTCCAAGCCTTTAATTTATATTTTTACCATTTTAAGCCATTCTATACTGTTCTTTATGGCTAAAATTCCAACCCCCTTTCAAGTCTTGCCCAAGAACCGAAAAGTAAATGCAATCATATACTAGGCAAAAAGACAATCTCATCAACCTCACAAAAGGATGTGGTTGATTTGTATGAAATTCACATTAATTTAACAACCAGACAGTTAACCTTACTCTACGGGGGAAATACAGTAGCGATCTATCCAGTAGCAATCGGAAAACCATCCACCCCTACTCCTACTGGTAATTTCACTATTCTTAATAAAATTGTAAATCCAGGCGGAGCATTTGGGACAAGGTGGATGGCTTTTACCCACGAAGGACATGGCATTCATGGCACCAATGATCCCTCTTCAATAGGCAAAGCGGTATCTATGGGCTGTGTAAGAATGCATAATAGGGACATAGAAGAAATTTTCCCCCTTATAAGCTTAGGAACTCCAGTGGAAATAAACTATTAAAAAAGCCAAAGACCAAAATATCCTGGTCTTTGGCTTTTTAGCTTAGCCTTTCCCGTAAAATGGGACTTTGCATTGGGCAAGGGGGATACAAATTTTCTGCCCTGGATAGATCAGGTCCGGGTTTTGGATTTGAGGGTTAGCATTAATAATAGTTTCTAAACTAACCCCATAGCGTTTAGCTATTTTCCAAAGGCTATCTCCTTCCTGAACCACATAAAAACTAAAACTGGGCAGACATTCTAAGCATATAGTGGGAGATATGGGAATAATCTCTAAACGAGTAACCAGATTAAGCTGTTTTTCCTTTGTTACTTTAGCAAACAACTCTAGCGTAATAGTCTGATCTACCCGATTGCCTATTTCATATCCTTCAGGGATTTTTAAATCAATATCCAGGTCTTCAATCTTAGGTCTGACCAATGCATCCATTCCCGGAAGGGCACCCGGAACATCGACGAAATAATCAAATTTAACTTCCTCCCTGGTATGATGCACTATCATGTCTGCTCCCACATAATAAACCTGTTTTTCGATAATTCCTTCTACCAACACCTTATCTTTAATTATTTCCGTCTCTAATTTCTTAAATTCAGCCTTTGCGTCAAAAATTTCTACCGCCATCTTAGGCAACACATAGTAATTGCTTACCTGAGTCTGGGTTGTATTTTCTCCCACAACAGCATCCACGGAAAATACCTGGGAATCCAAATCTACACCTGGCCCTGTAACGTTAGTAATAACATCCAGCTGTCTGGTTTCTAAAACCTTAACAAATGCTTTTATAGTTATGGTTTGATCAACTCGATTATGACAATTTTCCCCTGCAGGGATAGAAAAGTTATGTTTAATGTCTTCAATTATCACATTTACATCCGCATACATACCCGGTTTTGCTCCCGGAATATCAACAAAGGTTTCAAACTTAACCTTTTCCAAGCAGTGGTGGACTGTCCGGTCTAAACCAAGATAATATACCTTTTTATAAATATAGCCCTGTAGAACAACCTTGTCATCAATTATTTTTGTGGCAAGATCCCTTACATCCGCTAGCAGGTCACAGATCTCCGTAGCCATCTTAGGTAAAGTAAAGGTGTTTTCCAACTGCTGCTGGACAGAACCTTCCCCGATTACTGCCTCAACCTTTATGCGCTCTTTACTTACCTCACATTTGTCAGGCAGACCTTCAACAGCAGTAGCAACATTAACCTCAACTTTCCGAATAACTTTTGCCACCAACTCCAGAATCAAGTCCTGCTCCACATTTTTACTGAGCTTTTGTCCCCTGGCAAAAACTAAATCAGAATCCAGATGTTCAATCCTAATTTCAACCTTAGCCTCCATTCCAGGAGCAGCACCGGGCACATCAACAAAACTATCAAAACCAAATTCCTCAACAGCATACCTTACCAGGTTTTCTTCATCCACATAATAAATCTGTTTGTGTATTTTCCCTTCAACTAATACTTTGTTTTCAACAACTTCAGCCTTTATGTCTTTTAGTGATGCAATGACATTGCTAATTTCTAAGGCAGGGTAAGGCAATAAAAAGCTATTGTTAAGCTGGATTTGCCTGCTGTTGATATTGACCACCTGATCAACCCTTAATAACTTATAGTCAACATACAATGCCATACCATTACCTCCTTTTTAAAGTAAATACAATTTCACCTTAATAAAATATATGCATTAGCAAATCAATGTGCTACAAAGTTGGAATTTTTTCTTATTAAACCAAAAAAGGCTCCTCTCTTGGTCAAAGATAAAACAATTTTAAAATTACTGTTGCGCTGAAATTCCCATCCTGGTCACAAGAAAGACCGCTTTTATCTATTAGAACAGAAAAAAAAAGGATAGCCATTGTTTTTCCAACCGGAATTTAAAGGATAAAAAAATCCTATTTCCTCCTCAAGTTGTCCTCCGGAACCATTATTAAAAAAAATTAAAATCAGTTTCCCTTCTAAATAAGTTTGATTAATCCCATAACTAAGTCCGATTTCCTTTAGGTATGCTTGCACAGGTTTTTCTGATTTAAAGCCTAACGGAATATTAAGATTAATAATCTCTTCGGAACCCTTGAAGTTACAAACAAATCTGTTATTCATTCCTAAGGAAACCGGCAAGTCATAAAGTTTTTCTTTGGTTAAAAAAACATTGAGTGTTAGTAAATAATCTAGGTTAGCCCTATTTTCTTCCTGCAAAAGTTGAGGAAGAACTTTAATATCTTTACTTTTTAAAGTAATCTTCTCATCGGTTAATCTTAGTTTTAAATACTGAGAAAAGGATAAAATGTCTTTTTGAACATGGATAACATCGTCTAAACCTAGAAAGCTTAATTCCTGCTCTACCCTCCCCCAAATTAAAATTCCGTCCTCCTTTCGCTTATAATCTAAACCTACAACCCTAGCTCTACTAGCTAATAGTTTTTTAGCAGGATTGATTAAGTTGGTTGCAGCGCTAAAGATTAGCTGATAGTTATCTGAATCAGTCACCTCCTCCACCCAAAAGGGTCTTTTTTTTATCTTTAAATCCGGTTTAAGAATATCCATTACCAGATTACAAACCCGAGTTTTAATCAGTTCAGCCTCTACAATGACTAAATAATGAATAGCTAAAAAAGACTGGTAAGATTCAAAGGAAAAACCAAGAATAGTTAAACAGCTTTTTTGTTCAAGACTGTATTCATCCAACAACCCACAATCACCAAATTGCATGGGAAGGGAAAAATCATATTGTTCCTGAATTAAATGCTGCCTTCCCTTTTTATCAAGGGCATAAATATCAAAAATAACTCTTCCTTCAAAAAGGACTGTTTCATCTTTAAAAAGATAATTTTTGATCTCCACTTGTCCTTCCACTTTAATAACATTGGCTACCCACTTAGGCATCCTAAAGGTACTGTCAAACCTCGCTTCTTTTTTACTAGTATCTTTTACAAAACTAAGTAAAACAGGAAGGGAAACATAGTCCAACCCCGGCAAAATCTTTTCCCCTAGAACCAAAACATCCCTTATTTCTCTTCTGCGCTGCTCTGCAATGACTGTCAGCGAACAGTCAAGAATTATTCCATATCCAGAGGAACTTAAACGGTAATTAATTAATTTAGGACAGGCTTTTAAACTTAGTTGGGACAGAGAATGAATCCGGTCTAATACCAACTGCACAGACAAGTACTTTTCAAATTGAGCATAATGTTCCTTGTCATCCATCCCCCGGTAATAAATATGGAATATATTTTTTATAGAACAAGAAACCAGCTTTTCTGCTGCCTTCTGTCTTAACACTTCCGCTTTATAATCAATAGAATTAATCTCCTTAGCCGGAAGGGGAAGAGAAAAGCTAACCTTTTCTACCCAACTTTCTTCCTTTTGCTCAAGCTGAGAAAATAATCTGGCAGTAATTTTTTCTACTCCAAAGTCCAGGTTTAAAGCTAAAAACTCTAACTGGGAATTAAAGCTGAAGCCCAGGTTAAATTCTTGTTGAAGAAAGGATCTGCTAATAACCCATCTACCCCTTTTTAGCCAGTAGGTATGTTTATGTAAAATAAAATCCGGTTTACATCCGGATCCCTCTTCCCCCCCCAGTTCCTCCTCAGCCTGGCGAAAAGAAAGAACCGGACTGTAAATTCTAACAACATTCATCCAATCAAGATAGACAATTTCCTGGCGAATTCTCCCCTGAAGATAAGAACTATCATCGGTAAATTCTACCCACCCCTCAATTAACAAATTTTTTACAGCAATTATTTTTTTTACCCTAGGCCAAGGAAGTTTAGTAGAAATAGAAATTTTTATTTCCTTTTTTCTAGGCCGATCTAGCCTAAGGATATTTTCCTTCATTTCCTACTCCTCCCGCCGGTTGACATCCCATCCATAAATATATATGCCGTTTCTTGAAAATTCAGAGCTAAATTTCTATTTATTAAGAAAAAAACACCTTAAAGCATTGCCTTAAGGTGTCTTAAATCTAAAAAATTTAAATTATTAGACTGGATACAAAACCCACTTCTTTACCCTATTAACATTTCAGCCATTTTTTCGCTGGGTTCAATCAATTCTACAGGACAAATCCTTGCCAGTTCACCAGCAAGATAAGGAAAATGAGTACAGCCCAAAACAAGTGCTTCCGCCCCCATTTTAACAAAACCTTCAACTAACTGTTTTAATCCATAACGGTTAACCAAAAGACGAGAAGGAACTTCGTTTTCAATGGCAATAACAACAGGAAGTATTCCTGCCCCAAAGACCAGACAATTGGGATTTGCCTGTTGAAAAGTTCTTTCAATAGCAGCAAGGCTCTGGCAATTGGCAGCCAAAACAGCCAGCTTTTGATACTTTTGGGCCAAATCGGCATAAACATCTAAAGGAGTGATTACAGGAACTGCTACAGTTTTACGCAGCTTGGAAAGATCAATCGCTCCGCTTAAAGAATTGCAGTAAAGCAAAATCTTATCCGCACCTTCATTGATTAATTCAAAGGATAAACCGATTACCTGCTGGGTTAATTCCAAAGGACTTAAAGTCTGCATTTTTGTCTGTTCCTCAGGCGTGGAAGAACTGGATCTTCCCTTTGCGACCAAACCTTTTTTAGTTAAAAAATCCACTCCCATCCTGGTGTCTACGGGAGTTCCCGCGATTACTCCAACAATTCCCATTTCTTTTCCCCCATTTATGATTGAGTTATAAAAACTTATTCTGTATTTAGGTGCTTATTCCTGCCGGAGTAAGCTGGAACCCCTTTGATTTTTTATTAAAAAATTATTTTTTGGCACACTTCTTGCAATAATATATTAATGCCATTTAAACACACTCCTTTTACTTTTATATATATTTTCTCTTGAGCAGCCCCAGGCCTACACAGGACTGCTCTCTTTTTTTATTCTAATTAGTTTATTTTTTGATGTATTTTTATTATTCTTAAATTAATTTTAATCGCAAGTCTTAAATTAATTTTAATCGCAAGACCAGCCCTTACCTGCAGTTTTGCATATGTAGGATTGCATATACTATGAAATTTTAAAATTTTCTCCCCTAAAAAAATGAAAATCTCCTTTATATTTTATCCTTCTTTCAAAATTGTTCATGTGTCCCGTTTTTTGGCATATTTCTTGCATTAATAGATTAACGCCGTTTAAACACACTCTTTTTATATATTTTTTTTATTGAGCAGCCTCAGGCCTACAGACTGCTCTTTTTTTTATTTAATCAATCTTTAATAGCAAAATAAGCCTTTAACCTGCAATTTCGCATATGTAAGATTGCATAAAATGTGAAAGTTTAAAACATTTTCCCTCTAAAAAACAGAAAACTTTTTTCTTTGCCATGGAAAATCCCCCTCAGATCTAATAATAAATTAATATTTTGTCTATTCGTTGTACTATTTGCGGCACTTCCTTAAACAAATTATTGAAAATGATGACAAATAAAAGTTTGATTGTTTATAAAAATACAAAACCTGCTTTTTTGGCATGTTTCTTGCATTAGTTTATAATGCCGTTTAAACACACTCCTTTTATATAATTTTTATATATTTTTTATTGAGCAGCCTCAGGCCTACTCAGGACTGCTCTTTTTTTTATTAATTAAATTTCACTGGTAAAATAACTCCCTAATTCTGCAGTTTTGCATATGCAATATTGCATAAAAATAAGTAGCTTTGAAACTAATTTTCCTAAACTATTTGCACTTTACCCAACTGTATTCAGAGCAGTACATAATAGAAAAAAAATTCTACAAAAAAAGTTTGTTAGCCAAATTTAAGCTAACAAACTTTTTTGCGCCGATAATAAATTAAAAAAGCAGATCCGATAATAAATACTAAACTAATAAGCTGAGCTACTCTAAAGGGTCCTAGCATCAAACTATCCGTTCTAAAACCTTCAATAATCAACCTGCCCAAGGAATAACCAATCAGGTAAGCTAAAAATACTTCCCCTCTTCTTATCCCTTTTCTTCTTCTCAACCAGAGTAAAAAGAAAAACACAATCAAATTCCAAATGAATTCGTATAAAAAAGTAGGATGTCTATAAGCACCGTCTATATACATGGCCCAGGGCAAATCAGTAGGATAACCGTAGGCCTCCTGATTAAAAAAATTTCCCCATCTGCCAATTGCCTGTCCTAAAATAATACTGGGAGAAACAATATCAGCCAACTGCCAAAAACTAAGCTTTTCTCTTTTAGTATATAATAAACCGGCTATTATAGCCCCAATCAATCCCCCATGGATAGCCAATCCTCCATGCCAGATAGCAGGAATTTCCCAGGGATACTCCATATAATAAGACCATTTGAAAATAACATAATAGGCCCTTGCTCCGATAATTCCCAAAATCCCTCCTAAAATCACCACATTAAGAAGATGATCAACATTAAAGCTTTGGATTTTTGCCTCCCGCATAGCAAGCAATAAACCTATGATAAAAGCTAAAGCAATTAAAAGTCCATACCAACGGATAACAATAGGTCCAATTTGAAGCGCTATGGGATCCATTAACTATCCTCCATTCATTAAGTCTACTAGCAGTTTAACCAGAGATAAAATATAAATACTTGAAAACCTATTCGAATCTGACCTTATAAGCTTCCAAACAATTTTTTATAACCTTTCTGGCTTCAGCCCCGCCTGAAATTTGCCTTACTAAAGTTTCCTTGTACTCCAAGGCTTTATATACTTCATAAAAATGCTTGATCTCCTGAAATATATGTTGAGGTAATTCGCTTATATCCTGATATGAATTATAATAGGGATCGGTACTGCAAACGGCAATGATTTTCTCATCCGTCTCCCCCTGGTCAATCATTTTTAAAACTCCAATAGGATAGCATTCCACTAGAGTCATGGGCTGAATACTCTCGGAACACAAGACCATCACATCTAAGGGATCCTTATCCTCAGCGTAGGTTTTAGGAATAAAACCATAATTGGTCGGGTAATGGGTAGAGGTATGTAATACCCTATCCAGCCGAAGCAGCCCGGTTTCCTTATCAAGTTCGTATTTATTTTTGCTCCCCTTAGAAATTTCTATAACAGCTAAAAATCGATCGGGACTTACTCTGCTTGAATCTAGATCGTGCCAAATATTCATAGTCAGCCTCCCATCAAAATACAGTTTAATTATATTATCCCTTAATTCTCATCCTTTAACAAGTCAAAAGCTAAGAGACTGCTAAAATAAGGCGCATTTTTATAAATTACTCAATTCCCAGGAGACTGTTTTGTAAAAACTTTTGAAAACTCTGTTACCTTCAGTAAAACATAAGCAATAATACTGCCTGATACGGTATTAATCATAAAAGGAATTACAAAGAAAAAGAGAGCAACATCTTTACCCAAGAGAAACCTGGCAATTGGAAAAGCAGCAATCGCACCAATCACCCCGGTACCCAAAACTTCCCCCAGAGCGGCAAGCAACTTTCGATTTGTTTTTTTATACAATATTCCTGCCAAAAGTGCACCGATCATACTTCCGGGAAAAGCAAGCAATGTTCCTGAACCCAAGATATTCCTGAGCAAAGATATAGAGAAAGCAGTCAATCCCGCATAGTCAGGACCTAAAAGTACCGCGGCAAAAACATTAATTATGTGCTGAACAGGAGTACATTTGGCCGCACCAATGGAAAAATTAATAAAGTAGCTCCCGACAATACCGGAGGCAACCAACATGGCCGCAGTGGTAAGTTTTTTTGTTTTCAAAAAAATCCCCTCCTTAAAAAATAAAATGCTTACCCGCCGGGTAAGCATTTTATGACAATAAAAAAGTAAACTCCATTTGCTTCCCTACGGTAGAATTACCTACATCAGGTTCAAAGGGTCAGGTTTTAACCTTCTCAGCCCATAAGAGCTCCCCCGCAAATCCGGATTTTCTTATTAAATTAATAATTAGGATACCTAATTAATTATTAGGATACCTAAAAATTGCCCCTTTGTAAAGGAGAATTCCACTAAAAAGAAATTCCAAAGGAAGAAACACCATTAACGATTGTCTTCCACTCAGCCAACATCCGGTTTAAGTAGTCAAGGCCAGATTGGGTAATACTATAGTATTTCCGTACTGAACCTTTGGGTGATTCCTTTTAGCTAACAGCTGTATAGTCCGCTGCATTTAACCTGCGAAGTATTGTGTAAGTTGAGCCCTCATAAACATCAGGAAAGATCTGTCTAACTGATTTCATAATCTCATATCCATAAAGCACCTCTTCTTTAAGCTTAAAGAGAATACACATCTCAAGCACACCTTTTTTCATTTGGGTATCCATATAACCACCTCTTACAGAGCCGATACAATTGTGTCGGCCAACATGTCATGAAGTACCTTATGTTCTTTTGTCAACAGATTGTAAGCCCAGAATACAAAAAGAACCACGAATACCGTCATGGCATTCGTGGTTCTTTTAAACCAATTTCTCTAGTCAACAGCTACAAAGGTATTTCTTCTCTTACACAAAGGACATACTTCAAGAGGTGGTTCTGGACCCACATATGTATAGCCGCAAACCGTACATCTCCAGGTTTTTTCTTCAAGCGTTGCTTTTTCGCCCTTTTCCAGCTTGTCCAAAAGCTGTTTAAACTTATTAGCATGGGCTTCCTCAGCCGCAATTACCAATTCAAAATATTTAGCTGCTGCTTCTTCTCCCTCTTCCTTAGCTATTTTAGCAAATTCTGGGTACATTTCTCTTACTTCATAAGACTCTCCCTCAATTGCCTTTTTCAGGTTTTCCTTGGTGTCTCCTATTTCTTCCAAAAGGTCGATGATAATTTCCGCGTGCATTTTTTCGTTTTCCGCTGCTTCTTCAAACACGGCGGCAATTTCATTGTAGCCTTCTTCTCTAGCTACTTGGGCAAAAAACTCATATTTATTTCTAGCCTGACTTTCTCCAGCAAAAGCTGCTTTAAGATTTTCTAGTGTTTTTTTACTCAATTTTATTACCTCCTCTAAACATCAAATTTTTCACTTACTAATATACCCTGTTGAAATCAAGACTAAACCCCAAACAAACTTAAATTTTTCCAATAATAACCTCGTCCCGTTTTTAGAAAAATTGGAATTTATTTATTATTTCTAACCTGTTGACAAAAACTAAAGGGTTTTAGTACAATACAACTGACAATTTAATCAAAAAACTGCATGACTGGCGGAATGTGGAAGTAACCACAGGGGAGTGCAGTTTTAAAAAAGAAGCCGACCGCCTGGGCAAAACATATGGGTTTGCTCGGGCGGTTTTTGTATTTTTTAGCCTGGGCAGCCCGTTTAGTCCGGGAGCATGCAGTTAAACTGCATAACCTCCGGAAACAAAATTAATCTGTAGAAGGAGGAATAATTATGGCTAATCGGGAATGGCTCCATTTTCAGCCGGGAAACTGGCAAAATGAAATTGATGTTCGAGACTTTATTCAGAGAAATTATCAGCCCTATTACGGGGACCAAAAATTTTTGGCAGGTCCAACGGCCAGAACAAGCCAACTCTGGTCAAAATGCAAAGAACTTTTAGCTAAAGAACAAGAAAAAGGTGGCGTTTTAGACATAGATACAAAAACCGTCAGCTCTATTACCAGCCACCCTCCAGGCTACATTGATAAAAACTTGGAATTAATTGTAGGCTTACAAACAGACAAACCTTTAAAAAGATGCGTAAACCCCTATGGGGGAATCAAAATGGCCAAAGATGCCTGCAATGCTTACGGCTATAAACTGGACTCCCGCCTGGAAGAAATTTTTACCACCTACCGCAGAACTCATAATGAAGCGGTTTTCAATGTTTATACTCCAGAAATGAAATTGGCCCGTAAAGTAGGTTTAATAACCGGCTTGCCTGACGCTTACGGCAGGGGAAGAGTAATCGGAGATTACAGAAGAGTTGCCCTCTATGGCACCAAAATCCTTATTCAGCATAAAGAAGCTGAAATGAAGCGTCTTTCTATTCCTATGACCGAGCAGACAATCAAAGCCAGAGAAGAGTTGAAAGATCAAATTCTGGCCTTAGAACAATTAACAATTATGGCCCGGGAATACGGGTTTGATATCTCAAAACCTGCTTCCAATGCCCGGGAAGCTATCCAATGGCTGTATTTTGCCTATCTTGGAGCCATCAAAGAACAAAACGGAGCAGCAATGTCCTTAGGAAGGGTTAGTACTTTTTTAGATATTTATCTGGAACGGGACTTACGGTTAAATCTGCTAACTGAAGAAGAAGCTCAGGAATTAGTTGACCAATTTATTATTAAGTTAAGAATGGCCAGACAACTACGTACACCTGAATATAATGAACTTTTTGCCGGTGATCCGATGTGGATTACGGAAGCTATTGGAGGCATGGGGGTAGACGGAAGGACTCTGGTTACTAAAAACTCTTTCCGCTTTATCCATAGTCTTACTAATCTGGGACCTGCTCCGGAACCTAACCTGACTGTTCTCTGGTCGGAAGCTTTGCCAGAGGCTTTCAAAAAATATTGTGCTGAAATGTCGATAAAAACCAATTCCCTGCAATATGAAAATGACGACCTAATGCGGCCCATATATGGAGATGATTACGGAATCGCTTGCTGTGTTTCCGCTATGAAATTAGGCAAACAAACCCAGCTTTTTGGCGCCCGTTGTAATCTCCCCAAAGCGCTACTACTAGCACTTAACGGCGGAAAAGATGAACTAAGCGGCAAACAAGTGGCACCGCCTCTACCTGCGATTACAGGAGAAGTTTTAGACTACGATCAAGTCATGGAACGATTCAATTTACTGCAGGATTGGTTGGTCGAACTTTATGTAAACACTTTAAATGTAATCCACTATATGCATGATAAATATGCCTACGAAAAACTGCAGTTAGCTCTTCATGATGGAGACGTAGAAAGAATTATGGCCTTTGGCATAGCAGGATTATCAGTTGTTGCCGATTCTTTAAGCGCAATTAAATACGCTAAAGTAAAGCCAATTAGAAATGAAGAAGGTTTAATTTT
>DUMD01000098.1 GCA_012840065.1 Clostridia bacterium | reverse complement strand
TATTTAAACAGAATTGATTCTGAAGCAGCTACAAAAGAATTAGCTCTGCACGTTCGGGAAGTACAAAAAATTTTGCCGGGGTATAGCGTAGATAGTTTAGCCCTACCCTTTGGTCTTTGGCCAAAGGACAAATCTATAGCCATAGCTGGTGAATTTGAAGGAACAACTTATAATCATAAAGCAATTCTTTTAGTTGGTGCTCATCCTGCTCCCTCCCCGGTAAGCAATAAATTTAACCCTCTAGCACTGCCTAGGGTTAGGGGATCCCAGGAAGAATTGGATAAATGGTTTAAATATTTTGAACAAAGACCAGAAGATAGGTATATAAGCGACGGAGACCCTGATACCATAACTGTAAGGGAAGATTTAGCCGAATATGCCAATCTGAACAAAAACTCCCTTCAAGGGAAAGTTTTAAGGACATATTCTTTAAATCTAGAAGAATGAAAGAAATCATCACTGCGATGATTTCTTTTTTTCTGAAAAACCACCACCCCTTTCTTTCCATAATCTAAATAAAAACTACTTACCTTTAATATCACCTTATTCATAAATATTGGTTTGTTGTTCAATATATTTCCCTCCCCGCATCAGTTTAAACAAAAAAATTTACCACTTACTTGGTATTCAAAATAAAAAAATACCCTTCTGATTAAACCATTTTTTGACACGAAAAATTTATTATGTTATAATGTCTTAAGCCGGAAAAGCTTTCTGGTAGAAACATTTTTAGGAGGTAATATTTACATGATCGGAAAAGTAAAATGGTTTAACGCAGAGAAAGGCTATGGTTTTATTGAAAGAGAAGAAGGTGGAGACGTCTTCGTTCATTTCTCTGCTATTCAAGGTGAAGGTTTCAAAACCTTAGATGCAGGTCAAACCGTTGAGTTTGATATTGTTGACGGCCAGCGTGGACCCCAAGCAGCAAATGTTGTAAAATTGTAAATTAGTAGGAATAACCTACTTAACAATATATAACATCTGCAATACTAAAGACCCTGGTATGAACCAGGGTCTTTTTATTTTCATTATCCAAATAATTTTTTTATTATTTTACAATCAAGCATAAACAGATTTTATGCTAACAGGTATAGATCTGTCTAAACTAACACCCTCTTTATTTACTTGACAGCTATAAGCATAAATTTCAACACCTGCCTGTTCCGCCTGTTTCAAAGTACTTGCAAAATCCGGAGCAGTTTTCCAGTTCGGAGAAAAAATAAGAGCATCACTCCTCTGAACAAGAAATAAAACAGCAGCCCTTTTGCCCCTTTGTTTTATTTCCATTAATTCCTGCAGGTGTTTAATAGCCCGCTCAGATGGAGCATCAGGAAATAAAGCCAAACCATCTTCCACCAGGGTAACCGATTTAACTTCAAGATATAATTCTTCTTCCTCATTGGACAAATAAAAATCTAAGCGACTTTTCCCCCAGGCAACCTCTGCGTCTACATTGGTAAAAGAAGAAAATTCTTTTATTTTTTTCCCTTCTAAAAGTTTAGCCAAAAGGCGATTAGGTAAAGTAGAATCAATAGAAACCAAAATTCCTTTATGTACTACCGCTATTAAATCATAGCTGGTTTTTCGCCCTTCTTTACCAACATAGCTTACATAGACACCTGCCCCTGGAACTAAAAGTTCTTTCATTCTTCCAGTACTTAATACATGGGCTTTTTTCAATTCCTTATTATGTTCAATTATAGCCACAAATCTATTTATTCTTTTTCTAAAAATTGCTTCTTCGACAACTCCTGGAAAATCAAAATCCATAACAGCCTCCTTTTTCTCTCAGGCAAGAAAAATTTCCTATTTTTTTCTCAAGAACCTCCCTATTTTTGTGGGTTTTATTTCTACCGCATTTTCCGGACATAATTCCTGGCAACAATAACATTTTATGCACACCTTGCGGTCAATTTTAATTTTTCCATCCTCCAACTTTAAAGCCTTGGGAGGACATACATTAATGCAGGTCCGGCAGCGAGTACATCTTTCTGCTATAAAATTCGGTTCCCCAGCAAATCTTCTTTGGATAAATCCCCCTCCGTTAATTTTCGGACCGTAGGGCCAAAGAAAGTGATCTAACTTGACAGGAATATCTCCCAGAATTTCAACAGAGCTTAAACTCTTTACCCCTAAGCCCCGTTCCAAGGCTTCTTTAATTAAAGGCACTTTCCGAAAATCTAGCCCTAAATATTGGGTAATATATTGGTCCAACACGACCCCATCTGGACAAGCTAAAATTAGTCCAATTTTTTTAGGAAAGCCGTTTCTTGGGCCGAATCCCTCCATGCCTATAATCCCATCCATAACCGTAAGCCTAGGTTTAACCAGCGTATAAACATCTACAATAAAATTAGAAAAATTTTTCCTGCTTTTATATTTTAGATGATATTTGCCCTTGTGCAAACCAGGCACACAACCAAAAACATTCTTAATTGAACCCGTATAAACCGTTAATACATGCGTTTTTATCTTAGGAAGATTAATAATAACATCCGCCTCTTTCACAGCCCGAGCAATAGGAATTTTTTTAATTACCTTTCCTTGAGGGTTATCAAGATAGCAAGAAGTACTAAAATCAGCAAGTTCCAAATCATATTTTTCCAATAAATAGCCATATCCACAGCTGTTTAAGACCCATTCCATATTGCCAAAGCCAGGGCTATCTCCCAAAAAAACCTTTCCGCCTGCCTGCTGAACCAGCCTAATCACAGCTTCAACCACAAAGGGATGGGTAGTAACCGCCTTCTCGGGGGCTGCAGCTGTAAGCCAATTGGGTTTAAGCAATACTTTCTGGCCTGGCTGAACAAATTTGGCTATCCCGCCCAAATTATTTACAGCTTCTTCTACAGCCAAAAATACCTCTTCCTGTTTATATTCCTTACAATTGGAAATAGCTAATTTCATCTTTTTCAGATCCTCTCCATCCTTATTAATAAATATCCCGTTTCAAGAAAAGGAAGACAGCCGACCAATTTTCCCTTTCCTCAAAAACGGGATTAATTAAAATAATTAACTCCTTCTAACTTGATTGTAAATGCTTGTCCAATCAATTTCACCGATTTCATCAAGGAATAAATTTTGAACAGCTCCGGCAATAATTTTTTGCACATCTGCTATGATCATACTTATTCTAGCTTCTGCTTCCACAATTTTATGTAGACTGGGATGCATAGCAACAAGACTGGCAAGATGCTGCAAACGCTTAACTTCCAATTCGTCCGGTTTTTCTCCGGAAAGCTGCTTTTTCTGTAGAGCAATCTGGCGTTTTCTATAATCTATCAAGATCTGTTTCGCTTTTTCATCTAGCTTGCTTTTTGCATTCTCATAATCCTTCACCGCTTGGCATTGACTTAAGGCTTTGGCTAAAGCATAGGCTTCATCGTATACCTCCACTTTCCCACCTCCATACTTTAAACTATTTCTCCCCAATCACCTTCACTTCAGGCACTAACTCAACTCCAAATTTTTCGCTAACCTTTTCTTGAACCAGAGCCATCAATTCTAAAACATCCTCCGCTGTTGCATTACCTAGGTTTATAATAAAACCGGCATGTTTAGGAGAAACTTGAGCTTGACCGATCCGCTTCCCTTTAAGACCTGCCTGTTCAATTAAAGCTCCGGCATAATAACCATCCGGTCTTTTAAATGTACTTCCTGCACTTGGATAGGATAAGGGTTGTTTATCCTGTCTTCTAAAGAGATAATCCTCCATTCTGCGTTTAATTTCCTCTTTTGAATCTGGCTTCATGTGCATTTCTACGTCAACAACCACCCAATTTTTTCTCTGAAAAATACTCTTGCGATAAGAAAATTCCAAATCTTTGTCCTCTATCCTAATCAAATTCGTTTCTTCATCTAAAGCCCAAACAACTTTAACTATATCTTGCATTTCCCCCCCATAAGCACCGGCATTCATTACCACTGCGCCCCCAAGGGTTCCCGGAATTCCATAAGCAAATTCTAAACCACTAAGTCCATTTTCCTGGGCAAATAAAGACAAATTAGTAATATTTACCCCGGAACCAGCAATAATTTTAGTGCCTTCCACCCTAGTATGTAGATTAAACTCAGACAGTTTTATTACTACTCCCCTTACCCCTTTATCCCTGACTAAAAGATTAGATCCTTTTCCTATTATTTCATAGGGAATCTTTTCCGCTTTACATAGTTTTATCATATCGACAAGCTCGTCAAGTTTTCTTGGGAGAAAAAGTAAATCAGCGGGACCGCCAATTTTAAATGTAGTATGCTTAGACATCAGCTCATTATATAAGAGCGTATCTGGAAGGAAATGTTCATTAATTAGTTTTTGATGATATGCATCAAACGCCATCCTGCTCTCTCTCCTTATCTTTTAAGGAATAATAACCTAGGCCTAAATAATAATATGCACAATAGGGAAAAAGTAATAAATTAAAAACAAAAAATTTTCCAGATAATTGGCTAGACCTATTCTTTCTAGCCCATAAATCACTTGTTCCGGTAATAGTTTTGTTCTTAGGTATATGTATCAGCTAAATATATCAGCTAAATATCAATTTTGATAATAGTATTTTTCTCTAAATTAACTTAAATTAAGCCAGAAAAATTATTTTGTCTATAGGCTTCAAAAAGGATAATAGCCACACTATTAGATAAATTTAAAGAACGAGCATTATTTATCATGGGTATTCTCATACAGTTCGGCCAATTCTTTTTTAATAATTCTTCGGGTAACCCCTTCGTTTCTTTGCCAAACACTAAAAAATCTCCCGGTTTAAAAACAAATTCTGTATATATTTTTTTAGCCTTAGTGGTTGAATAAAAGAAACGACCATTAGGAAAAGTTTGTTGTAACTCTTCAAAACTATCGTAATAATGTATGTCAAGCATATGCCAATAATCAAGACCGGCCCGTTTTAAATGCCGATCATCTACAGAAAACCCCAGAGGTTTTACTAAGTGCAAGCTTGCCCCTGTTACTGCACAAGAACGAGCAATATTCCCTGTATTCTGTGGAATTTCAGGCTCAACCAATACTATGTTAAACATCTTTTTTGCACCTTCTCGATTATCTATTTTTTTAGTGACAGCAGCTTCCGCAGGAACTAGAAGAACAGGAACCGCAGGAATTATTTCCTCCTACCCCTGGGCTTGCAAAAGTGGAAAATAATTTGCTTAAACCAATTTTACCACATTTAGGACAGGTTAAATTTTTTCCTTCCTCATTCAGCTTACAAAGCATTTCAGTTTTTTGACCACAATTCTTACAAATGAATTCGTAAATAGGCATTCTACCACCCCTTGCAAATCCTGTTTTCTAACATTTATCTAAATTGTTGCTAAATTTTAGCAACAAACTCCATATTACTTTAAATTTATTTTTTAGTCAGCACTAATTTAGTACCTATGAATAATATAATCAAACCAACTAAACGCTGCCAATTAAGTCCCTGTTTAGGCATTCCAAACAAACCAAGAGAATCAATAATAATAGCACCAATAATTTGACCAATAAAAACAGCTGCCATTAATCCTGTAGCTCCGATTTTACCGACAGCCAAAATAGAAACGGTAACCATAACAACTCCCAATAACCCGCCTGATAATAAATAAAGAGGAGCCTGATTAAGCTTGGATAAATCTCCCTTGCCAAAAAGTAAAACAAGTACCAACAGGGATAAGGCTCCAACCATAAAAGATACAAAAGCACTCTCCAAAGAACCGATAAACCTGCTTAAAGCAGAATTAACCGGAGGCTGCATACTAGTACTTATACCGCCTAATACTGCCAGCAGCAGTGCAGTTATTTTCCCCATTTTCTTTCCTCCCTCAATGAAAATAACTACCAATAGAATAGCTATTCTATTAATTAGATTATTATAAGGAAATTTATTTGTATACTTTTTAATTTTTATTTTATTACTCCCCGGCTTTTTATTCAAAAATAGCCAAAAACTCTATTTTTTAAAAAGCTATTTGGCCTATCATGCTATATATATTCTTAAAATATTAAATTATTTCCTTCAACTAACTCTCATTTTCCTGTTTCACTAAAGTAAGAGCATCCAGCACTTGCTGATCCGTGTTTTGTTCAAAACTTTTATAATAAAGACCAACAGCATAAAATGGTTTTGGAATTGCCAAGCAAACCAGCTGATCAACATATTTATTCGACAATTCCTGCGCTGCCTCTGCCGCACAAACCGGTACAGCTAGAATAATTTTCTTAACCTTGTGTCTGCGCATACTTATAGCAGCAGCTTTCACCGTATATCCGGTTGCTACTCCGTCGTCAACCAAGATAACAGTTTTTTCTTCTAAATCATATTTATAAAGTTCTGAACAGTATAGCTTGGCCCTTCTTTCTAACTCCCGTCTCAATAGTTTCTGCTGCTCTTTAAGATAATCAGCTGATATCCCCAGTCGTTTAATTAAAAGCTGATCAAGAGCAAGGCTGCCATCCAACGCAATTGCACCTATAGCAACCTCTGGGAAACCAGGTGCACCAATTTTTTTGGTTATAATTGTTTCTAAGGGAATTTTTAACTTACAAGCAATGGGTTTACCAACAATAACTCCCCCTCTGGGGATAGCCACAACCAAGTCCCCCTCAACTCCCAACGACAACAAAGTTTTAGCCAGTTGATTACCGGCATCAATCCGGTCAGCAAACAAAAGTACTCACCCCACATTTTCCTAACTAAAAGCCAGAAAACCTCCTCTTATTTTCCTTCTATTAATTGTACAAATAATTTTCTTGTTCTAGGACCATCAAATTCACAAAAATAAATACCCTGCCATTTTCCCAAACAAAGGCGGCCATTTTCTACAGGAATAGTAAGAGAACACCCAATTAAGCTGGACTTTAAATGAGCGGCCGAATTGCCTTCTAAATGACGATACTCTTTGAAAGCAGGAAAAATCCTATCCAAGCCATATAATAAATCCTTCACCACATCAGGATCAGCATTCTCATTGATGGTAACCCCTGCTGTTGTATGGGGTACAAAAACTTGACAGATTCCGTTATTAAATCCCTTTTTTCTTATTATCTCCTGAATCTTGGCAGTTACATCCTGAAACTCATTAATTTGGGAAGTAGTAATCGTTAATTGTTCCATCTTTCTCCCCCCCACCAAAACATTAAAATAAAAGCAAAAATTTCAGAAATAAAATTAAGTAAGCTTAAAAATAATAGAATTAATATCATCCGTTAAAGTAGAGTCCTGCAGGTGTTTTTTCAATTCTTCCATAATAAAGCTGTTTATCTGTTCTGAAGACAGGTCGCGTTTTTCTTTTAACAGCTCTAAAATCTTTTTCTCACCTAACTGATCATTATTTTCATTCCTACATTCTACCAGCCCATCCGTATACAATAGAACCAGATCCCCTTTATTCAAGTGAAAAACCTCTTCACTATATTCAAAGTTTTTAATAATTCCCAGGGGAATTCCTCCTGCTATATTTTCCATTTTTCCTATTTCGCCCCTAGAATTTACAATAATAGGGTAGGGATGTCCTGCATTGGCCACAATCATTTGCCTATTTTTTACATCCACACAACAGTAGGCTGCAGTAACAAAATTTACAGTATCGTTTTTGTTTAACAAGGAATAAAGCTGCTGATTAAGCTCTGATAAAAACTTACCCGGAATCTCATATAAATGTTCCAAACGATCAATAATAGCCTTAACTGAAGCAGTCAGTAAAGCCGAAGCGGTTCCGTGCCCTGCCACATCCGCAATGATAATACCAATCTTACCATCGCTTAAAGAAAAAACATCATAAAAATCTCCCCCAACTTCATTAGCCGATAAATAACAAGTGCTAATCTCCAAACCATCAACCTGGGGTAATTTGCTCGGAAGAAGGCTTAACTGAACCGTACGAGCCATTTCCAAATCCTGCTTATATCTATTATTCATTTTCTCCAATTTTCTTGCTAAGTCAATTGCATTTACCGCTTTGCCAGTTAGAACAGCTATCATCTCAATTGGATCATAATTATTAGCAATTTCTTTGTCCTTTGCCAAGTTAACACCAATTGTAGCTTCAAAACGGCATATCTTATCGCCCAGACCCCAACATTTAGTTTCCTCCACAACCACATCTTTTCCAGTTATTTGCCGGAGTGAACCTGCAATAAATCCCGATTCAAAATCACATACAGCTTCTCCAATATTCGGCAGTCCGGAACAAGTCGCACATTCATCCTCTTCAAAAACAATAAAATCCTCTCTCTGTTCAACAATAATAGTTTTACCCAACATAAATTGATTTAAGATTTCTTGTAATTGTTCATAGGAAGTGCAATTAATCTGCTGTGCCACCTGATATCCAGCTTGATAAAGTATTTTAGAAGCCAACCTACTTCCTAAGCTTTCCCTAAGAGCTATTAATCTAATAATTCGATAATAAACAAGATCAATCCGTCTTCCTAAGGTAAACCGCATAGGACAGTTGATATCCTGTAAAGATAAAAATTTTTGTTTTTTCGCCTCCGCCACGCTAAATCTAATCAACTCTTCAATTTTTTCTTTTATTTCTTTATCAATCTCAATATTTTCATAGCTTACCTGGCTTTGCACTTTGCTTCCCACTCCCTAATCATTGTTAATATTTAATTTTACCATTTAATTAGACTTAAATAAAGTTTCTCTTCCCTCCAAATCTTTCTCTGAACTGATTTTAATCCCCAGTCTTTTTAAACTAGCAGTTGTTACTCCCATCCCAGGCTTTAAATTTCCACAGAAATCGCCGGTATAAATATTTTTAACCCCACAGGAAGGACTGTGTTCCTTAAGAATTGCTTCTTGAACAGAAAATAGCTGGGCAATTTTTTTTACCTCCTCGGCACCCTTTAAAAAATAAGAAGTTACATCTTGTCCATCTTGATTAATTACTCTGGCTTTTCCATCTAACACATCATTACCGTCTCCGCCAATTATTTCTGCCGGAATGCGGGGTGTAGCAAGCCCGCCTAACTGTTCTGGACAAATTGGGATACACCCGACCTTTAAGCATCTTGTTATTACTTCCTGCTGCCTATTATGACCACCATTATATTTACAATTAATACCCAACAAGCATGCACTAACTAGAATCAATCCTCTCACCTCTTATTGCTCTCACTTTTTCCCTAATACTAATCACCGCTAAATTTCCTTAAAAAATAAATCATATAAAATTTAATCAGTTTTCAAACCTCCGGCTAAAGCAGAATTTTCCTGGTAATAAGGACAGTACAAAGACAGTTTGCATAAAGAACACTTAGGATTTCGGGCTGTACATACTTCTCTTCCATGCCAAATAAACCAGTGATGGGCTGAAGCCCACTTGGTTTTAGGCAGCAAAGCCATCAAATCCTCTTCCGTCTGCAACACGTTTTTGCCTTTACTGAGTCCAAGACGTTTAGCCAACCTAAAAACATGAGTATCAACAGCCAGAGCAGGTTCTCCAAAGGCAATACTTATTACAACATTGGCGGTTTTTTGCCCAACCCCCGGCAATCTTAATAAGTCCTCTTTCTTTTGGGGTACCTGAGAGTTATACTCTTTAACTAACATTTGGCAGGTCTCTATAATGTTTCTACTCTTGCTTTTAGCTAAACCCACCCCTTTTATTTTCTGTTCTAACTGTTCAGGAGTTAGCTTTGCAAAATCTTCAGGAGTCGAAAGCTCTTGGAACAATTTTTCCGTTACTTTATTAACCTGTTTATCGGTTGTCTGGGCAGAAAGAATCACTGCAATAAGCAATTCAAAGGGGTTGCTGTATTTTAAAGCAGTTGTTCTTCCTTCGTACTGCTGTTCCAAACTTTCAAGAATCCTGTTTATCCGCTCCTTTTCATTTCCCCCAGATTCCATCTTTTTTCCTCCTCTTTATGGTTTACTATTATTATATCGCCTGCCGGCAAAAATAAGCTATTAAAAGTTTAAACCTCAAGTTTCCTCTTCCAATATTCTGATAAGCAGTTCAGGATAATCAGTAACAATTCCGTCCACTCCCAGCTTGACCAATTCTTTCATCTTTCTTTCCTCATTAATGGTCCAAACAAAAAGTTCTATCTTCTTGGCATGAACTGCTTCCACAAATCTAGGGGAAATAATGGAAGTCTGATTGAAAAAAACAGGAACTAGAAATAGTTTAGCTTTAAAAGGATATAAAAAGGAAAGTCTTAATTTATAGAGAATCCAAAATATCTTCCATTCTAAATTGGACGAAGAAGTTCTAATATCAGGAGCCAAAGCTCGAAACCTTTTTAAAACCCGGTGGTTAAAAGAAGACACTATTACCCTATCCTCTGCCTTTGCTTCCTTAATTGCATCAACTAATAATTTTTCAATCGGAGGCAGATACTGTTTTATTTCGATAATCAGTTTTTGCTGAGGAAAGTTTTTAAAAACCTGATCCAAAGTGGGAATACGAATATTTTTATTTCTATAGGGATAACTTTTCCCCCTATCCAATGTAAATCTGTACCCCGCATCAAGTTGTTTAATAAATTCATAATCATAAATATAAATTGGCCCTCCCGACCCATTAGTAGTTCTATCTAAAAATAGGTCATGGATAACCACCAATTTCTGGTCTGAAGTCGCCTGGATATCTAATTCTAGATAATCAACTCCTAATTCATTTGCTTTAGCGAAGGCAACCAGAGTATTTTCAGGTGCAGTCCCAGAGCTACCTCTATGAGCAATAACCAACGGTCTAGAAAGTCTATTTCTTTCATACTCAATGAAAGACATAAGTAACCCTCCATCACCTTCAATTTTTCTTTTACATTTTATTCATTGAAGAAAATTTTCAGAATGTACTCCTTATTACTCCTTTTCCCGCTTTGAAATTGAAAAAGAAAAACAATAAAAAAAGATCGTACTTAAAATAAAGTACAATCTTTTCCAAATCAATAACGCTTATAGCTTTTGAAACCACTTATTTCCACATAGTTATCCCCTGTTTTTTTTCATCACTCTCTACCTTAATTGGAATATCTACTTGTTTTTCTTCTTTAGCTTGAAAGACCGTAAAGACTGATAAACCTACAATAATAATAAGTCCGCCAATAACCTGAGGGAAGGTAGGATATTCCCTAAGCAAAAATGCAGCTAAAATTGTGGAACCTACCGGCTCAAATAAAATTGACATTGATACGATTGTAGCCTGGACATAACGAAGGGCCCAATTAAAGATTGTATGGCCAAAAATTGTACAAACAAGGGCAAGCCCCAGAAAAGCAAGATAATCACCGGTTGGATAGGGATAAAGACTGGTTTTGAAAACAAAACAGAAAAGAAACAAAATTAATGTACTGCTGCCGTAAACCAAAAAAGTATAGGTCAACAGATCCAATCTTTGTCTCAATTCACGACCACATAACATATAGCCTGAAACAAAAACCGCACCAGCCAAAGCTAAAATATCTCCAATTAAGGCAATTCCGCCCACCTTAAAATCTCCCAGGCCAATAGTAATACTTCCGATAAATGCTAGAATTCCTCCTAAAGCAGCACGTTTACTTAACTTTTCTTTAAACAAGAAATAAGAGCCAAAGGCTACAAAAACCGGCTCCGTGGTTACTAATACCGTAGAACTGGCAACAGAAGTATAGTCCAAAGATTTAATCCAGGTAATAAAGTGTAGGGCTAAAAACAGCCCGCTAAGCAAAGCCAATTTTAAATCTTTTTTTCTGACTTTAAACAATTCCTTCCGTTTTAAAATCAGCGTAAAGGGAAGTAGAATTAAAAAGCTAAACAACATTCTATAAGCAGCAATTACCAAAGCCGGGGCCGTAGCAAACCTTACAAAAATAGAAGAAAAAGATACACAGACAACAGCAAAACCAACAGCCAACAAAGGATTGATTTTCAAAACAGCATCCCCTTCCTCATCTACCTTTGATATCTAAGTTAGAACCTTTACTTTATCAATTATTTAATTCCAGCAAACCACCTAATTTCCCTTCCTGTCTAGCCCGCTTTTCAGCCCAGCCCCATAAAAAAGAGGTTAACCCACTTAGATTAACCTCAGGCAAAACATCTTAAGTTTGATCCAAACTACTTAAGACATCATCGTACACACCGATGGTACACTTTTTACCGTCCCAGTTTAAACAACTCTCGCAGGAAATGTTAATCAACTCATCTTGATCAGAATTTTTGGCACTACTGGTATAGTGGGTGCAGTGTAATGCAACTGCCACTAACTGTTCTTTTGCCGCCCCATCTACATCCCTCCTTACCCTACAATCTTCCGGATGATATTAAGAACACTATTTATTATTTGTCAGCAAAAATTTAATATACAACAAAAAAATGACCGGGAAAACTCCGGTCTAATTTGCTCTAACCATTTTGACCCGTTCATATCCTGGGACCACTTTAGTATTGTTTTCAAACTGTAATTCAAAACCTAACTTCTTGTGAAAACTAAGGGAAGAAGTATTACCTTTATACGTTACTGCTTTTAACTTTCTTCCCCCTCTTTGCCGGACCTCTAGAGCAAATTGCTCGTATAAATATGTTGCTATATGTTGTTTGCGATAAGCTGGATGGACACAAACCAAAAAGATTATTCCTTCTTTTTCTCCATCCTCGTCCTGGGAAACCTGGCCGAATAAAAAACCAATTATTTTTTCACCTTCTTCAGCAACTAGATTAATCCTACGCGAGCC
>DUMD01000097.1 GCA_012840065.1 Clostridia bacterium | reverse complement strand
ATGAACCGGGAGCCTTTACCGGAGCAAAGAATAAGGGTAAGGTGGGCCTATTTGAACTGGCCAATGGAGGCACCTTCTTTTTAGACGAAATTGGGGACATGCCCCTTAATTTACAGGTCAAAATCCTTGATGTTTTGCAGGAAGGCCATATTCAGCGGATAGGAGGCACCAAGCCTATTCCAATTGACGTAAGAATTATTGCTGCAACTAACAAGAACTTGGAAAAAATGGTGGAAGAAGGTAAATTCAGGTTAGATTTATTTTACCGGCTTAACGTTATTTCCTTTACCATTCCTCCTTTAAGGGAAAGAAAAGATGACATTATTCCCTTGATTGAGCAATTCTTGTTTGCTTTAAATGAGAAATATAATACTAAAAAATACCTTTCCTCCCAGGTCATAGACAGGCTTTTACAGTATGACTGGCCGGGAAATATTAGGGAACTGCGCAATATTATTGAAAGGTTGGTTGTGACCACTGAGGGCAACCAAATAACGGTTGCTGACCTGCCTGAGCACCTGAAGGATCCAGGGCAGGTTAGAGAGGAAAAATCGACCTATTCTATTCAGGAAGAAGAAATAGAAGGATTAACTTTAAAGGAGTATATGGAACGGGTTGAAAAACAGTTTATCAGCCATATGCTGGGAAAATACGAAAATTTGAAGGACGCGGCCAATGCTTTGGGGATTGACATTTCTACCCTGGTGCGCAAAAAACGAAAATATAAAATAAGTGGACAAAGAGGATAATCTTTAGGTTATTCTCTTTTTTTGTTAAAATTCTCTTCCATGGTTAACAATGGAAGGATTTTAGCAAATGTTGACGAAAGGAAATATTACTAAAATTTTTATTTAACCTATTCAACATATTTAATGCTAAGGGCAAACCTGGCGAAAGCCAGGGGCGCAAAGCCAAGGGTCTAAGGACAATTTTGTCTAGGACAGCCGGTTGCCAGAGAAACGGGTTGGAGTGTGTGGGGCAGCGGTGAGTGTTTCTCTGAAAGGAGGGTGAAGATTTATAATTTAAGCGGAACCTTATAGATACTGATTCTAGCTGGAATGGGGGTAAGGGGTTTTGAGAAGTTTAAGGCAAAAACTGTTAGTGCAGTTTGTTATTATCATTTTGATTGCTGTGATGGCTGTAACATTTATTAATTATGTGCAGGCAAAAACCATTGCAGAAGGTATAATTCAAGTAGAATCCCAGAAGTATGCTGAGAGTAAAGCAAATGAGATTGATTATTGGCTGGCTGCCCGGGTGGCGGAGATAGAGGCTTACAGCCAGATTCCGGACATTAAAACCATGGACTGGAATAAACAAGAGGGATTTTTAAAGAGTGAAGCCAAGCGTTTGTCGGATATTTATGAAATCCTCTTTACCACGGATACGGAAGGGAATTTTAATACCACCAGGGATGCGGTAGGGAATATTGGTCACCGGGATTATATTCAAGAGGCTTTAACGGGAAAAACCGTCATTTCCGATCCTGTTGTTTCCGCAAGTACCGGTAGTGTCATTATTAATGTGGCTACGCCTATCCGCAATGATAGCGGCCAGATTATCGGCATAATGGCAGGAAGCATCCTGATGGATACAATTAACGACATAGTTGCCGGTGTTAGTCTGGGTGAAAGTGGTTATGGTTATATGATCAATAAGCAGGGTTTAGTGTTAGCAGGCCCTAGGGAAGAAGATATCTTGAATAGAAATATCTTAGAGGAAGACAATGAATCCCTAAAACAAGCAGGCCAAAGGATGGTCAATGGGGAAAAAGGATATAGCATCTATGAGCTTGATGGGACGGAACGGTATGTGGCCTTTGCCCCAGTGGCCAGTACCGGCTGGGCTTTAGCGGTAGCAGTGCCTTATGAAGAACTTACTAAATCTGTGGGGCAACTTCTTAGATCTGCAGTTTTAGTTGGTATTATTACTTTGGTGGTGGCGGCTGGAATTATTTGGTTTGTTGCTTCCACTATTGTTAAACCGATTACAGGTTTAAGCAAAATTACGGAAGTTGTGGCAGCCGGTGATTTGACCCAGGAAGCTCAGGTTGCTAGTAAGGACGAAGTGGGACAATTGGCCCAGAATTTCAATAAAATGGTTGTTAATTTGAGAAGCCTTGTGAACCGGATTATGGATATTGCCGGCACTCTAGCTGCTTCTGCCCAACAAATGTCTGTATCTTCAGAACAAACGGGAATAGCTACCCAGCAGGTGGCAAAGACTATTAGTGAATTGGCTCAAGCCGCTAATGAACAGGCGGATGCGGTGAATAAGTCCAATCAATTGAT
>DUMD01000096.1 GCA_012840065.1 Clostridia bacterium | reverse complement strand
ATATTTTAAATTCTTGGGCTTTTTTTATTATTTTTTCCGCAATTTTTATCCTATCCCTAGCCTTTTCAGGAATACCTTTATCATCCAAGGTCAAAGCAATAACCGCTGCTCCATACTTCTTAACCAATGACAAAATAATATCTAAATTCTTTTCTTCACCTGTAACAGAATTTACAAGCGGTTTACCAATATACGCTTTTAACCCTGCTTCAAGCACTTTCGGATCATTGCTATCGATACTTAAAGGATTATTAATGCTCCTTTGAAGTAAATTTACCACATTATACATGGTATTTATTTGGTTGATCAGTGGAATTCCTACATTAACGTCAATAATATTTGCTCCTGCCTCAACCTGCTGCTGAGCTTCTTGTTCAATAAGATGAAATTTACCGCCTTTAATTTCTTCTGCAAGGACTTTCCTAGCCGTAGGATTTATCCGTTCCCCAATAATAACAGTAGGAAAGTCCTTTCCTGCTGCTACAGTTTGTATTCTACTGCTTACCTTTGTTATTAATTTTTTTTCTTTATATTTAGGAGAAAGATTTTGAACCGCATTAGCCAATTTTTCAATATGCTCGGGAGTAGTACCGCAACATCCTCCAAGCAAATTAACCCCTAACTCTACAAAGATTTTACCATAGTTAGCAAATTCTTCAGGCGTTAAGGAATAAACAGTTTCTCCAGAAATATACTGGGGGATACCTGCATTTGGTTGAACAATAATTGGAAAATCAATCAACTCATTTACTTGTTCGATCATCTTTATCAACTCAGAAGGCCCAATTGCACAATTGGCACCTACAACATCAGCTCCAAGAGCTTGAAGAACAGTTGCTGCGGTGATAAAATCTGTTCCGGTTTCTGTTCGTCCATTTGCATTAAAAGTCATTTGGCAAACAACCGGTAGATTGGTATTTTCTTTTGCTGCTAAAAGAGCTGCTTTTATTTCTTGAAGATCAATCATGGTTTCTATACTTATAAGATCTACTCCGTTTTTCGCTCCACAAACAATCAATTCTTTAAAAACTTCGTAAGCTTCATCAAAACTTAATTCTCCATATGGTTTCATTAACTTGCCGGTGGGCCCTACTGATAATGCCACCAACCCTCGGTCATATGTAGCTTTTCGGGCGTTACTAACTGCTGCACCTACTATGTCCTCTAATTTATGTTCTAAATTATATTCCTTAAGCTTTATTCTATTTGCACCAAAGGTATTTGTTTGAACAACATCAGCTCCGGCATTCAAGTAAGCTTTATGAATTGCAATTATAACTTCCGGATAAAGCAAATTCCAATATTCAGGACATTCATTAGGCTTAATTCCTGACTTTTGTAACATTGTTCCCATTGCCCCATCAAAAATTATAATTCGATTTTGTAAACGGCGAAGAAATTCCAAACATTATCCCCCCTTTTACTAATTACTGCGGAACTTGCAATCACTTTTGGCACAATGACTACACTTATTAATACATTTTTGTTCAGGTTCAGAGCCACCTTTTGACCATCCTAATATCGCTGTTATTGATTTTCTTGGTATTAACATATCGGAATGATTAACAGTGATGCCGAATTCTTCTGCATTTATTGCTCGAATTATTTCCCTTTGATTAAACAAAGGCCAATCGCCATATCCAGGACTAAAACGAGGAGTAAGACTGTAACCATAAATTTCTGCTTTTTTGTTCATTTCTTTTTCTAATTGATCAGCCAAATTTTCAACTGCTGCTGAACCAACAGCATCTAAAATAAGAGATTCTGTATAACGCCCCCGAGTAAATAATTCCTCAACTTTTTGCTCCAACCTTCCTCCAATTGTGACAGCAATTAAACTAATAAACTTAGTATTTTTTTTTAACTTTTCCTTTACAGTTAAACTGTTAAAATTTATTTTCGAGGCAAAGGGTAGAGTCAATTCGTTATTAGGATTTAATTTTATTTTTTGCGTACTAACAATACATAAACCAGTGTATAATTCTTTAGCTTCCTCTATCATTTTTTTTACCAAAAACATTATTTCAGGATTAATTTCCGTTTTTCCAGCTACATAACCAAGATAATTTAATACCTCGTTTTCCTTTATTTCTATTTCTAAATCCCTTATAACTTGCCTCATTCTGAACCTAACCCTCCCTCCCTATTCGAAAAATACAATTACTTTATGGGCTGCATTTTTAGCATAATTCAAATATTTCAGACAATCACAAGAAAAACCTCTTCCAAACTATGAAAGAGGTTTAAAAACACTCCTCATCTTTCAGAATCATGATTCTGCAGGATTTAGCACCATCATAAGTATAAACTTATTGGTTGCTGGGTTTCATCGGGCCAGTCCCTCCGCCTCT
>DUMD01000095.1 GCA_012840065.1 Clostridia bacterium | reverse complement strand
TAAACTCCTAAAGGATAAACTAATTAAAGAAGCTAATATTTTTTATAGCCCGTATACGGCGGAGAAGCCAGAATATTTCAAACCGATGAATAGCACTTATAACATCAGTTATTATAATTTTAATAAGTTTGATAAATGTATTTTAGTTTCAGTAATTCATTTATGCCGATCCGGTGCATGGACTCCTCCATGGTTGGATAACAAGTTTAGTCAATTTATTGATACTTTGGGGATTCCCTATGAAATAGTGAACTGTCCAGAGAGAAAATGGGATCCGGCCAATATTAGTTTATCAGACCAGATCAATTATTTAATGGCATAAAAAAAGAGATGATTATTCTGCTTGTATGAATAAACCGGAAAGCGATGGGCAAGCTGTATTTACAGCTTGCCTTTAATATTTGAGCGGGTCTGCATGATATTCGACCCTCAAATAGATAGTTGCATTAATTTTACCAAAGGTAATAAATTTATATTTTTTTGATATATTGCTCTTAATTTTGGGTAAATAATTTATGATAACTATAATTTAGGGGGAATGGCTTATGAAAAAATTGCAAATAGCAGACGGAATACATATGCTTACTATGAATGTTGAGGACATTCTATTCGAGGGAATTTGGGAGATTGTAAATGGAGTAACTCTTAACTCCTATCTAGTTCAAGGAGAAAAGACGGCCATAATTGATGGTGTAATTGGTTGGGATGGAGTGCCTGAAACCCTTTATAAAAACTTAGAAGAAATAGGCGTCGATCCTCAAAATATTGATTATTTGATTGTTAATCATATGGAACCGGATCATTCCGGCTGGATTTCAAGTTTCCGAAAAATTAAGGATGATTTTACGGTAATATGTACTGATAGAGCTGCCAAGATGGTATCTTCCTTTTACGGTGGGGACAATGTAAGAATTGTGAAGGAAGGAGATACTCTAGACCTTGGAAAGGGTAAAGTATTGAGTTTCCATCCGGTACCAAACGTTCACTGGCCGGACACTATGTACACCTATGAAAGAGATACAAAAACTCTTTTCTCCTGTGATATGTTTGGATCATTTGGCAGGATGGGGGATCATTGTTTTGATGATGAGCTGACGCCTGAAGAGATAGATTTTTTTGAATCTGAAGGAATAAGATACTATTCCAATGTAATGGCAACTTTTACATCTAGTGTGAAAAAGGCAATTGAGAAGGCAAAAAGGCTGGAAATAAACATTATAGCTCCTGGTCATGGGCCGGTCTATAGAAAAAATCCGCAAAAAATTATAGATGATTATTCCAGGTTTGCCCTCTATGCTGAAGGAGCAGGTAAGGACGAAGTTACTATATTATGGGGATCCATGTATGGAATGACCGCAAAAGCAGTTGATTATGTGGAAGGCATACTTAAGAGGGAAAGGGTCAAATACAATAAGCTGAAAATGCCACTGGTAAGCGATAGTGAAATGGTGGCAAGTGTTTTTAAATCTGCAGGGGTAATTATTGCGGCACCTACTTATGAATACAAGCTTTTTCCACCGGTTGCAGCTGCTTTAAATGAGCTTGGCAGAAAAAGGATTACAGGTAAGCTAGCATTTAGGTTTGGGTCATATGGATGGTCCGGTGGCGCGGAAAAAGAACTGCATGAAATAGTTGAAAGAAATAAGATGAATTGGAATTTCATTGAATCCGTGGAGTTTGAGGGGATGCCAAAGGAAGAAGATCTTACTAAGATTGAAGTAGGGATATTAGAGTTTATAGAAAAAATGAAGGAGAAGGTAGTAAAATAGTTTTTATGAACAATTAACTCACAAATAGTATAGCTATTTGTGAGTTAATTGTTTTTTAGACAGAGATTTTATCAATTCAAGGCATGTGGAATCCATTCTACTAAAAATTTTAGTTCCAAAACCAAATGCTGCCTTTGACCGTCTAACAATTGACCGGTCAAAGAAGAAAGAAGGGGGGATGAAAGAGTGACCCATGATGAATTTTCAACCCGGATTATTGCAATGATGCAAACCCTGTATCGCGTCAGTTACACCCAGCTAACCCAAAGCTGTGACCGAGATGAGGCGGTTCAGGAATGTTTATACAAGGCATGGAAGAAGCGTCATCAACTCAAAGATGAGAGACATATGCGGGCTTGGGTAATTCGTATTCTGATTAACGAATGCCATAATATTCAGAGAAAAAGAAAACGGGAATTTCCCTTGGAGGAATTACCTGCAAGGGTTGCTCCTGCAGACGCCGATCCTGACTTGCACGATGCGCTTTTCAGCCTGGACGAAAAACTCCGCCTGC
>DUMD01000227.1 GCA_012840065.1 Clostridia bacterium | reverse complement strand
TTAAGTTAATTGCATCAGACATAATGGAAGAAGTAGGAGCAATCCTTCCTCCGATAAAGACCAGTTGACCGGTTTTAAAACCTGAACCGCTAATCGTCACATCTGTACCTCCGGTTGTTCTACCCTGATTAGGATTAATAGAGGTTATCCTAGGATTATTAGCCGGATTAGGTAGATAAGTAAAACCATTGCTTAAAATATAACTGCCTCCATCGGGGTTAACCACAGTCACATCCTTCACCCCTAGGGTTCCCTGAGGAGTAAAGGCAGTAATCAACACATTTTTATTTCCATTTTCCCCCATTCCCAGTTCAATAACCTGGACACTGGTGGCCTCCCTATCTCCTATGTAAAGCTTTGCTCCCTTTTCTACATTCGTCCCTTCCAACTGAATAGGAGTTCCTCCGTCCAATCTTCCCTTATCGGGAATAATAGAAGTTAAAACAGGCTTGCTGACTAATCCGTCCTTATAAGTAAAACAGTTTTCTAAAACGAAATATCCTCCGTCCGGATTAAGAACAGCCACATAGGTTGTCCCTGCTTTTCCCCTTGGGGTCTTAGCCTTGATTAGGGTACCCCTATCATCCGGCTCCGTAACTTCAACCAACTGGTTACTGGAATCGTATTTATATATTTTAACCTCAGTAGCAACCCCGCTGCCTACATAAAGAATTATCTTTTCCCCAGCAGGAGAAACCGGTTTAAAATTCTTTCCGTAAACTGTAATTTCCGTTCCCCCTGCAGTAGGACCTACTCCAGGAACCACCGCGTTAATCGCCGGAAGCTCACTAGAAGGAACAGTTGCCGTATATTCGTATCCCCCAACCAGGACACTGCTTCCTCCATCAGGGTTAATAACCGTAACATCTACCTTGCCGATTGTACCGGAAGGAGTAGTTAGTTCAATATTTCCCTCATTAATAACCTTTACATTAAGAGCTGATTTAGTACCAAATAAAACCTTTGCTCCCTGTTGAAATTTGGCACCGTATAAATTTACTTTTTGGCCTCCAATATCAGGTCCCCTGGAGGGAATAATTAAATTCAGTTCCGGCAAATCCTTCACTGTTTTATAAGTAAAGGCAGCATTTAACCGGCCTATTCCTGTATCCGGGTTAACAACCACTACATCTTTAACTCCCGGAGTATTAGGAGGAATAATAGCTTTGATTTTTACTCCCTGTACCTTTCCACTGCCTTCAGTAGATATTTCCTGGTCATTTTCATCCCAAACCGTTACTGCTGAAGCTTCTTTTAAACCTTGAGTGTCCACAAAATAAAGTTTTGGCAGCTTCTTACCCTCTTCTTTGTCCCTATCCACCGTAAAATTCCAACCGGTTACAGTAACTGGAATTCCACCGCTGGTAGGACCCTCTGCAGGATAAATTGCCGAAACAATGGGAGACAGGGCCGGTTTTTTATAAGTAAAAGCCTTTTCTAAAGTAAAACTGCCCGGTCTATCAATATTCATTACGGTAACATCAACCTGCAATTCATCCTGACCCACTGCCAGAGGGAAGACGGGGGTCTTTATTTTTACAATACTGCCAGCCTCATTAACTGACTCCACCTTAGCCTCCCTAGCAACTTTGGTAACCGGATCTACAAAGTAAACTTTTAATCCCGGCATCAGGCTACTACCGTAAAGCAAAGCATCGGTTTCTTCATAACAACTTCCTTCATTAGGTTCGATTCTTATTACTTTAGGATCCGTACTGGGAGGAACAATTTCTAAGGCTTTAGCCAGAGTTATTGTACCGCCGTCTTTATTTTCAATTGTTAGATCTAATCTTTTCCCAAC
>DUMD01000094.1 GCA_012840065.1 Clostridia bacterium | reverse complement strand
GCTGTGCTTATTGAACTAGGATTTGTTTCTAATGATGAGGAATTAATTTTGCTCCAAGATGAAAAATATCAGGAGAAATTGGTTAATGCTATTTGTTCCGGAATTAAGGAATATATAAATACAATGCCTTTATTGACTTTTTTTCACTTATTTTGAACTGAATGGATAGGTCACTTCCATAACAATTAAAAAATAGCTTTGAGTATTAAAGGGTTGGGATAGAGTCCTAACCCTTTAATCTTTTATAGGTATTGGATAATAAGAAAAAATGAAAATAATGGTATAATGGTGTAACAATTAGCATTTATTAGCGTCATTATTTTATAGTGACGTTATTTCCGAGGAGGAGGGTTATGGGTTCAATTATCAGGCTAAAAAGCTTAACTAAGAAATATAAAATTGGGGGAGAAGTAATAACAGCCTTAAACAATGTTAACCTTGAAATAGCTCAAGGAGAATTTATTTGTATTCTTGGTACATCCGGTTCGGGAAAAACAACCTTATTAAATATTACCGCTGGCTTAGAACGACCCACAAAAGGTAGTGTAATAATTAACGGGGTTGAACTTTCTAAAGTTAAGGAAAAAGATATGGCTGTTTTTCGCAGAAAATATATGGGTTTTATTTTTCAATCCTATAATCTTATTCCATCTTTGACTGCTTTAGAAAATGCTACCCTGCCTTTGATCTTTAGCGGTGTCGGTATAAAAGAAAGAAATAAAAGGGCAAAAGAACTTTTAGTTGAGCTGGGACTTGGCAATAGGCTTTTTAATAAACCAACCCAAATGAGCGGTGGACAGCAGCAGCGGGTTGCTATTGCCAGAGCGCTGATTAACAATCCTGAAATTATTTTTGCTGATGAACCCACCGGTAATTTAGATAGTAAAACTACTAACGAAATTATGGAATTACTTATCAAACTGGTTAAAGAGAAGAACAGAACTTTGATCATGGTTACCCATGATTTAGAGTTGGCTCAATATGCTGATCGGGTTGTCCATATGGTAGATGGGGAAGTGAAGAAAATTTCTGTTAGGGAGGAGACAGATTATGCTTAAAACTTTAAAGCTATTGTTTACAATTATGATTTTTATAATTGGATTTTCATCGGTCAGTTGGGCTGAAGAGGTAGAAATAGATCGGTCGCAATTTATTCCCATTTTGGTTTTAGAACCGGTAAGTATTGAAACAGCAAGCCCGGGAGGAGAGTTTTATTTAACCTTTGTAATTAAAAATTATAGTAAGCATCCGGCTTTTAATTTAAATTTTGATTTCCAGGTTGAAGGGGCAAATGATAATGGTAAGGAACCTTTTTCTTTTATAGATTCAGAAACTCCTAAGTTAGAAAAAATTGAAGGGAATGAAACCAGGAATTTTACTTTTGGCATGCGAGTAGAACCAGAAGCTCAAAACAGAGAATACAGGCTTCGCTTTACATTGAAATGCCAGGATGTTTTTTTCTCTGATGGTCCTTCCAGTACGGTTACAGTGCCGGTTAAAGTCTCCTATGATTTAACAAAACCGCATTTATTGGTGAACAATGTTGTTATTTCTCCTGAGAATCCAGATTTAAGTGAAGATTTTACAGTGGAAATAGAATTTGAAAACATAAGCAAGGTTGAAGCTCGCAATTTGACGGTGTTTTTAGAAAGTCAGGATAATTTTGAAATAACTGATATAACCAATAAGAAATACTTTAAAAAGCTGGTAGGAGGGGATAGGCAAAAGGTTGCTTATAAGATTAGGGCGAAGGAAGGAAGAAAATCTAACTCCCTTCAGTTAAAGCTGCAATATGACTATTCAGGTGATAAAAATAATGAGCAGACTGAGCAGCTAAACCTTCCTATCGAACAAGCTTATTTAGTTAATGGAAAAAATCCTTGGGTGATAATTAATAAATATGTCTTATCAGCGGAAAAGGTTTTGGCAGGAAATACTGTAACCCTAAAGTTGTTTGTGGAAAATACTAATAATAAGCCTGTTAGCAATGTAAAAATTTCTTTAGGAGTTATTGAGGTAGAAGGGGAGCAGGGGGGGACTGTTTTTTCTCCTGTCAACAGCAGCAACAGCTTTTATTTAGATACTATCCCAGGAAAGACAATTATAGAAAAAGAAATTGATTTATATGTTGATCCTAATGCTGCGGCAAAGACCTATATTGTTCCGGTCAGTATTAAATATGAAGATATTAATGGTAATCAGTTGAGTGTTGATGAGTTAGTAAACATACCGGTTACTCAAGAAAGTAAACTCCAGATAATTTCGGTTGATTTGCCTCCCGTGGGTTATGTTGGACAACCTATTCCTGTAGGTGCTGAGTTTGTCAATGTGGGCAAAGTTGCTTTAAATAATTTTAACGTTAGCCTGGAAGGAGATTTTAACAAAGAAAACGGTAATTATTATGTAGGTAATCTTGATATTGGAGCCAGTGATTATTTTCAAGCCATGATTTTTCCTGAACAGGAGGGGGTCCTGAAAGGTAACTTAGTTTTTACCTATGTGGATAATAATAATAAAGATGTAAGGATTGAATATCCTTTTGAAATTGAGGTTCAGCAGATGGATCCTGCGATGTTGGGGCCGGGAGACATGGGGCCTGACAGTCCTGGTTCTATTAATGGAGGGGGGAGAAAGGCTTTAAGTGGCTCAATGCAGCAGATAGTCCTTTGGGGACTACTGGCTGTGGTTGTTATTGAAACAATTATTCTTATAAAGAAAAAGAAGAAAGAAAAGAGCGGTGAATTCTTCGATGAATAAGCTTGATCTGCTTAGGCTGGCAAATAAAAACCTGTGGAGAAGAAAAGGACGTACCATTCTCACTATGATAGGGGTATTTATTGGTACCTCATCTATTGTTATAATGCTTTCTTTAGGAATTGGAATCAAGGAAAATCAGCGCCGGGATTTAGAACGATGGGGAAGTCTAAATATTATTAGAGTCTACTCGGGTGTGAGGTTTGATGACCAAGGCAATCCCTTAGGGGAAGCTAACCAGTTGGATGATAATGCGGTCAATGAAATAAAACAGATGGAAGGGGTTGTGGGCGTATCGCCTGCCTATGAATTTGGAGGAGAGGCCTCCTGGGGTAGAAAAAGGGGATATATTCAGCTTATTGGAGTAGATCCTAGTCAACTTGAAAATCTGGAGGTAAGCATTTCCGAAGGGAGACTGTTTACTCCGACAGATCGTTATTGCATTGTTGTTGGCTCCCAGGTTATAAATAATTTTATGGATGAAAGGGCTATGCGCAGAGGGATTTATATCCCCCCTACAAATACAGATCCTAAAGAAATGCTTAACCAGAGAATAGCGGTCACAGTTCAGAATAGTTGGGGAGAAAAGGGACAGAAAAAAGTTTTTAATTTTCAGGTAGTTGGAATAATGGATGAAAAAAACATGGAGCGTTCAATGGAAGCCTATGCCTCTATTGAAGATATAAAAAAGATGCGGGATTTTATGCTTAAGGTTAGCAATAACTATCCTCAACAGGGAATTATGGCTGGAGGGAGAAATTCTAATTCCCAGGCAAGGAAAAGCAGCCAGAAGCAGGAAGAAAATTATAGTTTTATTATAGTAAGAACTAAGGATGTTGCTTATACCAAAAAGGTTTCGCAGGCATTAAGGGATGCGGGATATAATGCTTATTCTATTGCGGATGCCCTTGAAGGGATTGAACAAAGTTCAAAAATTATCCAAGCTATTTTTGGCGGTATAGGTGGTATTACTTTATTGGTGGCTGCAATAGGCATTACCAATACTATGGTTATGTCTATTTATGAACGTACAAGAGAGATTGGGATTATGAAGGTTATTGGAGCTTCATTTGCTGATATCAGGACTATGTTTTTAGCAGAGGCAGGTTTAATTGGTTTTATGGGTGGAGGAGCCGGCTTATTATTTAGTTATCTGGCTTCATATTTTATCAATAAATTGGCAGTAAATTATATAAACATGGGTATGCCTATGGAGGAGGGTGCCGTCAAAATTTCAATTATTTCTCCCTGGTTAGCCTTGTTTGCGATTGGTTTTTCTATTCTTATAGGTTTGATTTCCGGTTTGTATCCTGCCAATAGGGCAATAAAACTTAGTCCGATAAAAGCTATTAGGAACGAATAAAAAAATTTTTGCATTAGGTTATGAGCTGGTTAAAAATTTGAGTCTAAAACTTAAGAAGTTACCATCTTTGGTAGTTGGTTATAATCATAGGTTGAAGTATAATAAGGATTAAGAAGAGGGGGCTTGAAATGTTTGAGCCAATTAAAGGAGTTAAGCTTTATCAACAGGTAATTAAACAAATTGAAAAGTTAGTCTATGAAGGCAAGTTAAAACGGGGGGATAAATTGCCTTCTGAACGTGAGCTAGTAAAACAATTACAAGTAAGCCGGACTTCTATTAGAGAGGCCTTAAGAGCTCTGGAGACAGTGGGCTTAATTGAGAGCAGGCAGGGTGAGGGAAATTTTATAAAAGAAAAAATTGATGATAGTTTTCTTGAACCCTTGTCAATCATGTTTTTATTGCAGGGGAGTACACCCGAAGAAATTTTAGAGCTAAGAAGAATTATAGAAGTTGAGGCAGTAAGATTGGCTGCTGGTAGGATAAGTGAACAAGAACTTGAAGAAATAGAGTTTTTGCTAAATAATTTTGGAGACGAGGATGAGGAGAAAAACGTAAGAATAGATAAGTCTTTTCATTATGCTATTGGCATGGCAGCTAAAAATCAACTTCTTTTAAATATTTTAAATTCTATTTCGGGTTTAATGGATTACTATATTAAATATATGCGGCAAAAGGTTATTGCCGATAGGAAAAATATTGATTTATTAATGAAACAACATGAAAAGATTTATTTAGCTCTTAAAGAGCATAATCCTCAAAAGGCAGCAGAAGCAATGCTGGAACATCTAGAATTTACTAATTCTTGTATGTTGGAATATAATAAAAATTTAGTAAAATAAGTTTGTAATGGAAGAAAAATTTTCTTGACAAATTGCTATTAATTAGGAAAGATAAAAGTAAGAAAGTTTATTTTTTTCTTATAACTGGTATGACCAGTAAACCAGTTGCGATAAAAATAACTGAGGAGTGATTTGATTGTGAAGTTCAAAATTCCCTATGGTAAGCATTATCAGGAGATTAATATTCCATCCCGTAATTTACTTGGTATCCTTCAATCCCGTGTTCACAATTATCGTACAAATAAGACCCAGGAAGAGATTGTGGAATCTGCTTTGGATAATCCAATTGGTTCACCAACTTTAGAACAATTAGCTAAAGAGAAAAAAAATATCGTAATTATAACCAGTGATCATACTAGACCTGTTCCAAGTAAAATAACCCTTCCTATTTTATTAAGAAGGATTAGAGGTGTTAATCCCCAAGCAGAGATAAAAATTCTAATTGCTACGGGTTTTCACCGGCCTTCTACCAGGGATGAAATGATTAATAAATTTGGTCCAGAGATTGTAAATAAAGAAATAATTATTAATCACGAATGTGATAAAAAAGAGGATTTGGTCTACCTGGGACTACTTCCTTCCGGTGGTGATTTGTGGCTGAACAGATTAGCAATTGAGGCTGATTTGCTAATTGCTGAAGGTTTTATAGAACCCCATTTCTTTGCTGGTTTTTCCGGTGGTAGAAAGAGCATTTTGCCAGGAATAGCAGGTAGGCAGACAGTTTTGGCTAATCACTGTTCGGAATTTATCGCCAGCGAATATGCTCGAACAGGTGTATTAGAAGGAAATCCTATTCATAAAGATATGCTTTATGCTGCTGAAAAAGCAGGATTAGCGTTTATCTTAAATGTGGTTCTAGATGGAGATAAGAATATTATCAATGCTTTTGCAGGGCATAGACAATTTGCTCACGAAGCAGGTTGTGCTTTTGTTTCAGAACTAGCCAGGGTACCTAAATTGCCTGCAGATATAGTGGTTACTTCTAATGGGGGTTATCCCTTGGATCAGAATATTTATCAAGCGGTGAAAGGAATGAGTGCCGCAGAAGCTAGCTGTAAAAAAGGTGGGGTGATTATAATTATCTCAGCTTGTAATGATGGTCATGGGGGAGAATCTTTTTATCGAAACCTGGCTGAGGCTAAATCACCGGAAGAAGTAACGGAGAAGGTATTAAAGATAGCGAGGAACGACACCATGCCTGATCAATGGGAATTTCAAATTTTAGCTAGAATTCTAACTAAACATCAAGTTATTTTAGTTACAGACCAGTGTGACAAAGACTTAATTGAGAGTATGCATTTTAAACATGCGGTCAATTTTGAAGAAGCATTGGAGACGGCTTTTAAATTGAAAGGGCAGAACGCCACTATTACTTTGATCCCGGATGGTGTTTCCGTTATTGTAAGTTAAGAAATTCTATAAAAGGAGTTGAATTGAATGAAGATTTTAGTCTGCTTAAAACAGGTGCCGGATACGACTAAAGTAGAGATTGATGAGCAAACAGGTGTACTCAAAAGAGATGGGGTCGATTCAAAAATGAATCCCTATGATTTGTATGCTTTAGAAACCTCTTTAAGAATTAAAGAGCAAATGGGCGGAAAGGTAACGGTTTTAACAATGGGACCTCCTCAGGCTAAAGCAGTAATTAAAGAAGCATATATGATGGGGGCGGATGAAGGTTATCTTATTTCTGATCGTAGCTTTGCCGGCTCTGATGTTTTGGCGACGGCTTATACAATAGCCCAAGCCATTAAAGTAATTGGGGAACAGGATTTAATTATCTGCGGCAAACAAACTACAGATGGTGATACTGCTCAGGTAGGTCCTGCAATGGCTGAATTATTAGGTATTCCGCATGTGGCCTGGGTAAATTTAATTAAAGATATAACGGCAGAGGCAATAACAGTAAGTCAGGATATGGCAAATAGTGTAGAGACCGTAGAAATAACTTTTCCTTGTCTGATTACGGTAGAAAAAGATATTTATCAACCAAGGCTGCCTTCATATCGAAAGAAATTATTGACAGAGGATAGGCCAATAAAGGTATTAAGCTTAAAAGATTTTTTAGATCAGGATGAATCTCATTATGGTTTAAAGGGGTCAGCTACTCAGGTAGAACGAATTTTTCCCCCCGATAATGAGGTGGAACAGGAAGTCTGGGTGGGTGAAGGTGTAGATTTAGCCTCTAGAATTGCAGACAAACTGAAAGAACTAAGATTTATTTGACTTTAAAAATTAGTTGAGGGGTGGATTGTGATGATTAACGTTTATAAAAACAAGTGTAATTTATGTGGTAGGTGTATAGAAGTATGCCCCTTTGGAGCGGTGGAAAGATTAAAAGATACAATTCAAATTACTGCCGGCTGCAAACTTTGTAAACTCTGTATAAAAAATTGTCCTGAAGATGCTTTATATCTAGGTAGTGAACTGAAAAAAGAAGTTAGTAAGGATGAATGGAAAGGTGTAATGGTTTATGTTGAGCATGAAGAAGGGGAAATACATCCAGTGACCTTTGAATTAATTGGCAAGGCTCGGGAATTGGCTAATAAAATCAAACATCCAGTTTATTGCATATTGATTGGCTCCCAAGTTCAGAATTTGGCAAGGGAACTTTTATATTATGGGGTAGATAAGGTTTTTGTATATGATGATGTGGAGTTAAAATGGTTTAGATCAGATTCTTACACTTTAGTTTTTGAAGATTGTATTAATAAGACAAAGCCAAGCATTGTCCTGGTGGGTGCTACTTCTGTCGGTAGATCTTTAGCACCGAGGGTGGCAGCAAGGTTTAAAACTGGTTTAACTGCAGATTGCACGGTATTAGATGTTAAGGAAAACACAGATCTAGTACAGATCAGGCCTGCTTTTGGCGGTAATATTATGGCCCAAATAGTTACAACTAATTCTCGTCCCCAAATGGCAACAGTAAGGTATAAGGTAATGGAACCGGCCCAGAGGGTTGAGCAGATAAAGGGAGAAGTGATTAATTATTTCTATCCTAAAGCTAATTTTGATTCGAAAATTAGAGTACTCGATGTAAGCAGAAAAGAGAGAAAAGCCAATATAAGTGAGGCTGATGTTATTGTAGTTGCGGGAAGAGGGATTAAAGAGAAGAAAGATATGCAGATGGTTAAAGAGCTTGCTGACCTGCTTAATGGTCAGGTGGCAGCAACCCGTTCTTTGATTGAGGCTGGTTGGGCATCTCATAACCAACAGATAGGACTTTCCGGGAGAACTGTTAGACCTAAGCTTATTATTACCTGTGGGGTTTCAGGAGCAGTTCAGTTTGTAGCAGGAATGCAGGGTTCGGAATATATATTTGCTATCAATAAAGATGTTAATGCTCCCATTTTTAAAATCGCCCATTATTGTGCAGTTGGGGATTTATATGAGATTGTTCCCAAATTAATTGAACACATCAAACAAGTAAAACAGATTTATAAATAAAATTTTTGAAGGAGTGAAAACCATGGGATATAAAAGACTTTCCTCCCCAGATATTGATTTTCTACGTTCGGTTTGTACACCGGAAAGAGTATATGTTGGAGAGGAAATTAATGAAGATTTTACCCACGATGAGATGGCGGAATACGGAAAATTTGCCCCTGAAGTAGTTGTTGAGGCCTTATCTACGGAAGAAGTGGCAGCAATCATGAAATATGCTTATGAAAACAATATTCCCGTAACACCTAGAGGATCAGGCACGGGATTATGTGGTGGTGCTGTGGCTATCCATGGCGGGATCCTTCTTTCTTTGGCAAAAATGAATAGGATTTTAGAAATAGATGAAGATAACCTGATGGTTACAGTTGAGCCGGGCGTACTTTTGATGGACCTGGCTAAAACTGTGGAGGAAAAGGGCTTGTTTTATCCACCGGATCCGGGAGAAAAAAGTGCTACCATCGGTGGTAATGTGATGACTAATGCGGGAGGAATGAGAGCTGTAAAATATGGAGTTACCAGGGATTATGTGCGGGGTATGGAGGTAGTTCTTCCCAATGGGGAAATTTTAGAATTTGGAGGTAAGGTAATTAAAAATAGTTCCGGTTATTCTCTTAAGGATTTAATTATTGGTTCCGAGGGGACCTTGGGTATAGTAACCAAAATTGTTTTAAGGCTTCTTCCCCTGCCTAAAAAAACTATAAGCCTGCTAATTCCCTTTGATAATTTGGATATGTGTATAGAAACTGTGCCTAAAATTATTAAATCCAAAGTTGTGCCCACAGCTATTGAGTTTATGCAAAGAGAAGTTATTGAGGCCGCTGAAGAGTATTTGGGGAAAAACTTTCCCGATAGCTCTTCTGATGCCTATCTCTTGCTAACTTTTGACGGTAATTCTCTGGAAGAAGTGGAAAGAGCCTGCGATGAAGTTGCCAGGATTTGTTTAGAAGCAGGTGCTTTGGATGTTTATATATCCAATACTCAAGAAAGACAAGAATCTATTTGGTCGGCCAGGGGTGCTTTTTTAGAAGCGATAAAAAGTTCTACTCCGGAAATGGACGAATGCGATGTGGTCGTTCCTAGGAACCAGATTGCTAATTTTATTAAATATGT
>DUMD01000093.1 GCA_012840065.1 Clostridia bacterium | reverse complement strand
GTTTACCGTATTTGGCTGTTTCAATAAAGGAATATCCAATGAAAACCGCATTGCTTTGATGAAAGGCATCGGCAGCAAACTTGGCGTTACAGCTAAAGTGCCAACAGAATTTGACGGCATTCCAGTACTAAACAACATGAGGGCCTGGTTTTTTAGTAGCAAAGATAAACGAAAGAAAGATGATATTCCCAACCTGTGGAATCTGTTTGAAGCTGCGATAAATTATGCAGACAATCCTTCGGAAATAACCAAGGCAGGATTTATAGCCTGTTATGATAAGGTCAGACACCAATTCGGAATTAAGTGGAATTTAACTATGGGACTGTACTGGATACGACCCTTTTCTTACTTAAACCTTGATGAGCCTAACAGAAACTACCTGATGCAGGACAGTTCTCCCTATTACAGCTTGATCAGCAAAATTTCCAACTTAAAGCAGCTTCCCAGTGCAAAAACCTATTTGGAGCTCATCTCTGTATGCAAAAAAATCTTCACCAAAGATGACAGCCTACATCCTACCTTTCCCGCACTGTCCTTTACAGCCTGGAACACAACAACCTCAAAAGAGGAGAATAAAAATCATATTTCAACTGGTAAAGGCACATTTGGTTGGATTTTTCAGGGTAATCCCAAATACTACGACGTTATAGGCGCCGTCAAAGAATTAGACGTTATCACATGGAGCGTAAGACAATACCAAAAGCAAATCAAAAAAGGCGACCGCGCGTACATATGGATTTCAGGCCCTGAGGGTGGTATTGTTGCTTCAGGAATTATCATCTCTAACCCAGAAATAAGAGAAAATGATGAGTTAGATCCTTATGACCTTACTGGCAATATAAATACAGGAGAAAATCCTGTAGTGGATATTGAATTGAAACATAAAATAACAGATGCAGTTATTAAAAGGGAAGATTTTTTGGCAGATGAACGGCTGAAAAATGTAAACATAATTACTTTTCCCAATGCAACAAATTATAAGTTGACTCCTGAGCAGGCCGATGTTATAGATAGCATTATCAACGGTACCTATATACGAGTAGAACCAAAACTTTCAAATGAAACATCAGCCCTTTCAAGGCGATATTGGATTTATGCTCCTGGCAGAGCTTCTTCCAAATGGGAGGAGTTTTATTCCCAGGGAATCATGGGCATTGGTTGGGACGAGATGGGCGACCTAAAACAATACCCCAGTAAAGATGCCATGAAAACCAAAATGAAGAAACTGTACGGTGCTGAGTATTCATATATAAACTCGGCCCTGGCCACCTGGCAGTTTGCTAACGAAATTCAGGCAGGCGATGTCGTTTATGCCAAAAAAGGCATGTATAAAATTATAGGCCGCGGCATAGTTGAATCCGACTATATTTTTGATGCTGGGCGCAAGGAGTATAAACACATTCGCAAAATCAAATGGACTCATAACGGCGAATGGGAACATCCTGGACAAGCCGTTATGAAAACCCTTACCGACATTACCCCCTACACAGAGTATCTGCAAAAATTGGAAGCTCTCTTCATTGACGATGAAGCAGCAGATATCCATTCGGAAGAACCAGAAATTAAGTATGATCCCTACACCGAAGATGACTTCCTCAGTGAAGTTTTTATGGATGCCGAAAATTACAACACATTGGTTAACCTTCTAAGAACTAAGAAAAACATTATCCTGCAAGGAGCACCTGGGGTCGGTAAGACTTTTACCGCAAAAAGACTAGCCTTTTCCATGATGGGACAAAAAGATACCAGCCGGCTCATGATGGTTCAATTCCATCAAAGTTACAGTTATGAAGATTTTATTATGGGTTTCCGCCCCTCCAAGGACGGATTTGAACTTACCCCCGGGCCTTTTTATCAGTTCTGTAAAAAAGCCCAGGACGACGACGAACGGGATTATTTCTTTATCATTGACGAAATCAATAGGGGTAATGTGAGCAAAATTTTCGGCGAGCTAATGATGCTTATAGAAAAAGATAAGCGCGGTGAGAAACTGCGCCTGCTCTATTCCAACGAGTTATTTTCCGTTCCCAATAATGTTTATATTATCGGCATGATGAATACCGCCGACCGCAGCCTAGCCATAATCGATTATGCCCTGAGAAGAAGATTTGCTTTCTTTGAACTTGAGCCTGCTTTTGATTCTGCAGGATTTAAAAGAGTCATGCAGCAAGCAAATAATCCCAAGTTTAACACCTTAGTTGAACAGATTAAAGCTTTGAATGACTTCATTAGCAAGGATGAATCCCTTGGCAGCGGTTTCAGAATAGGCCATAGTTATCTGTGCACAAATAGTGAAGTAACCGATGAATGGCTGGAAGCGATTATAAAATATGAGTTATTGCCTCTTTTAAACGAATATTGGTTTGATGAACCATCCAAAATCGAGCAGTGGTCCAAAAAACTGTGTGGTGCTTTAGATGATTAAAATTCAGAACATCTATTATATGCTTGCTTATGCTTTTCATGTTCTAAATGAAGAGGGTTACAAGCAGATAGCAACTGAAGACTTTAAATATGCTTCCGATTTATTGGCAGCAATTCTTGCCAAGGGTATTGCCAAGCAAATCAAACGAGGTTTAAACAGGGAATATGTCGGAAAAACTGAAGCCATTAACTCACCCGTAGGAAAAATCAATGTCTCCGCCTCCATTAGGCAAGACTCCATGCTCAAAAAACAATTGGTTTGTAATTATGATGTGTTTACAGAAAATGCTTACATGAATAAAATTCTCAAGACCACTGCCCTGCTTTTGATCCGCTGTTCGGAAGTATCAAGTCAACACAAAAAAGCTTTAAGGAAAACAATGCTCTATTTTAGCAATGTTGATGAAGTTGATCCCCGCAGAATTCAATGGTCGAATATCAAATACCATCGGAATAACGCTACTTACAAAATGCTATTAAATATCTGCTATCTGATTATTGAAGGAATGCTCATGACCGAGCGGGATGGCTCCCGAAAGTTGGCTCGCTACATTGACGATCAACGCATGCACAGGCTCTTTGAAAAATTTGTGTTAGAGTATTACCGCAGGCATTATCCCCAGCTTAATGCCTCAGCCGCCATTATCGACTGGGATGTGGACGGAGGAGAAATAGAATATTTGCCGGAAATGAAATCAGACATCACTCTCCGCCACAAAGATAAAACTCTCATTATAGACACAAAATACTATTCACAAACTATGCAGACAAACATTCTGTTCAACAGCAGGACACTTCATTCCCACAATATGTACCAGATTTTTACTTATGTAAAAAACATGGATTTTACTCATTCCGGAAATGTCAGCGGCCTTTTGCTTTATGCCAAAACTGATGAAGAAATCGTACCGGATAAGGATTATGTTATAAGCGGCAACCGTATAAGCGCTAAAACCTTGGACTTGAATACTGACTTTTCCAACATATGTAAGCATTTGAATGCAATAGCAGAAAATTTCTTATTATCTCCTCAATCTCCATAAAAAGGGTTTCCTGATAAGAAGCCTCCGGTAAAATAGCCGGGAGAAAAATCAACATCAGGAAACCCTTTGTTTTTAAGCACTTTCAGTTAAAAAAACCTTAACTGATTATTTCTATAGGACTCCATTTTTCTATCTGTTATCTTATCATTGGGTTCAAGATTGCCAATAAGCATCGGAGATTGGGGGTCATGCTTCATAATGCTGTTCTTTACCGCCTTATCGCTATAATTGGCATAGCAGTACAAACACCCATGCTTACAGGTATTATATACTCCTATATCTATGCTCTCTGCACAAGCGCATATCTCCCGCTGATTTTTATCCCTTTGAATATTCAGGTCTTCACCTAAGATATCCGATATTAACCTATCGTCAATACACTTGGCATGTCCTATTCCCAGCGATGATAAATCCATTAATTCTGAGCAAGTTTCAATTTTTAATCCGTAACTCAATGCCAGATCAGATAAAACCTTCCCTATTTCCAGCATATCCTTTTCCTTCACGACAACAGCATTAAAACTCTTCATATTCCTTTCAGTTTTTTTATACATATCCACAAAACTAATAATACAGCGTTCAGTATAATTACTTAGTTGTGCAGCCAGAATAGCAAAATATTTGCTATGATATTTAATATCGATCTTATATGGTTCTCTTCTTTCCTATTAAAGTGGATAATTTTTTAAAGGATTCAATAATATTTCTTTTCGGAGCCACATTTCTTTCAATTTGATTATCATAGGGATTAACTGTTATTTGAAAGTAATAATTATATTCCTTTAGCAAATCCAATTTATCCAGCATATTCCTCGGATCCTTTGTCCAAAAAACAATACAATCTATGACGTCAGGGGTCAGGGCTATCCTGCTCACTTGATGATAATTCATTGGGTTACGAACTAAAACATATCCTTCTCTTAAACGGTTAAAAAACCATTCTGTATAAAAAGCCGGTATATCTGACCTACGGCTGACACTTAAAATCAATCAAACTCCTCCTTCTTAATAACCTATTGTTATCCTGTTTTTCGCTATCTCTGAATAAAATTATCTTTTCGCCCATTGGATTTACCATAATCTTCTTTAGAATAATTTTCTCAGCTATTATTAACAGAATGTTGATTCCAAAATATTATAATTATTTTCTGACCTGAATCACAGTTCTTATTTATTCGAAATATATAACGATTTGTTTCTATCCGCCTTAACTTTCATCTTACCAGAATCATATACATCCTTAAAAATAATCCTTTACTATTCTATATTTGGAAACAGTTTCTTCACATCCACCTGATCTTTATATTAAGTTCGATTTTTACCCCAAAATACACCCTCGCTCTGTTTCCGAGAAAACAG
>DUMD01000092.1 GCA_012840065.1 Clostridia bacterium | reverse complement strand
TGGAAACGGATCTAGAGAAGGCCAGGGAGGAACTGAATGATATGAAGGCCCAGGTGAGAACCAGCCTGCAGGAAGTGCGGCGAATCATTTTTGATCTCCGTCCCATGATCCTGGATGATCTGGGGTTAGTTCCTGCTATTCGGAAGTATTTGGATGAATACCAGCAGAAATTTAAAATCGATACTAATTTTATTTTATTAGGAAAAGAGAAACGGATTGATTCTGTTTTGGAGGTAGCTATTTTCAGAATAATCCAGGAGGCATTGATCAATGCTTATAAACATTCCGGAGCCAACAGAATAGATGTCCGTTTGGAAATCAGCCAAAGTCAGGTTACTGTGGTTGTGGAGGACAATGGCAGGGGTTTTGAGGTGGAAAAGGTTTTAAGTTCAGCTTCCACCGGTGAGCATTACGGTTTAATCAATATGCGGGAGAGGGCAGAACTTTTTGGAGGAAGGGTAATTTTCCAAAGTGAACCGGGAAAAGGAACAAAAGTAATCACCCGTTTTGTTTTAGATAATTAGAAAGGAGGGGGAAGGGATGGAAAAAATAAAAATCATTATTGCTGATGATCATCCTCTTATCCGCCAGGGTATTTGTAAAGTTTTGGAACTAGACAAAGACCTTCTGGTTGTAGCTGAGGTTTCTAACGGGATTGATTTGTTGGAGAAAATGGCTGAGTTTGCTGCTGATATTATTCTTTTAGATATTAATATGCCAGGAGAAAATGGAATTGAGCTGACTAAAAAAATAAAAGAAAAATACAGTAAGGTAAAAATAATTATTCTTACTATCCACGATGATGAAGATTATATTTTTGAGGCTTACAAGGCCGGAGCCAGCGGTTATATATTAAAGGATGTTGATCCGGACGAATTGATTAGGGCGGTTAAAACAGTTTATACAGGTATTCCTTATATCCATCCTTCTATTTCAGAGAAGGTTTTAAATGTTGTTAGCCGAAGGCGGGAAGAGGAAAACAGTCTTTCCAGCCCTTGCCGGCTTTTAAGTGAAAGAGAATTAGAAGTTCTTTCTCTTCTTGCCTCCGGGCTGAGTAATAAAGAGATTGCCAGTCAACTTTTTATCAGCGAAAAAACAGTTAAAAACCATGTCAGCAATATTCTTAAGAAGCTGGGGGTAAAAGACCGCACCCAGGCTGCAGTTTTGGCAATAAAAGAAGGAATAGTTTGATAATTTGGGGGGATATGCTCAAGGACATATCCCTTTTTTGTTTTTTCTATTAACTACTTTTCCATACTGAACATATAATACATTAACCAAGATTTATCCCGGAGTTCTGTTTCAAGCAAAATTTTTTCTTTCATCCTTTAAGAACAATCCCCTCGAGGCTCCCTTATTTGGTATGGAAGAGGTGATTAAGTTGAGTTTTTTAAGTTTTCCCAGCCTGACTTGGCAGGGTGTTATTGTTTTTTTCTTAGTGTTATACGGCTTTTATAGTCTGGCTTCTCATCTTTATTATAAGTTGATTCGTCAGGAAAACAGAAATTTTTCTAAAGCCTCTGCTCTCATCATTGTCCAAAACGGAGAAGAGATTATTGAAGGGGTGATCAGAAAATTAGTCAGTCTTCAGGAAGTTTTTTATCCTGACTGGGAGATTTTGGTCATCGATAATTTTTCTGAGGATGCTACCCTTCAGATTTTAGGTAATCTTCAGAATCAGTATTCTAATATCCGGGTAATTAGGCCCAGGGTTTTTGGAATGAGTTCGCTTTTAGAATGGGGAATTGGCCAGTGCGATGGGGATTTGGTTATTCTTTATGATTTGATGAGAAAGGGGAGTAATTTGAACAAGAGGGAAATAAAAGGAGCCAGTATTTAAGGTACTATGGGTAAAAAATTGGAGAAGATCGGAAACTAAAAGGGAATAATTTTAAGCAGGATTGACTGGATAAACCGCCGACTAAAACCAAGTCGGCGGTTTTTTTTCTTTTTTTCTGCCGAAATTCACCGACTGATCCTTAATTTTTTGTTTAAGAGGGTGTTTTTGCATTTTTGGCATTATTCTTCTTTCTCTGTATCCTTTATTTGTGCACAGAAAACTGGTTGGGCCGGCTCACCTGAAGGTGGGGAGAGAATGTATTCAATAGATGAGGAAAGGCTAGTGGCAGATTATACGCCTTTGGTGAGAAAAATGGCAAGAAAATATAGTGAGAAATGTGGTTTGGAACTGGAGGACTTAATCCAGGAAGGCTATTTGGCTTTGATCCTGGCTTTAAGGAAATTTGAACCTGAACGGAAAATTCCCCTGGCAGGCTATTTGAAGGCCAAGGTTGAACAGGGAATTTGGGGATACTGCCGGAGGGAAATGTCCAAAAATGAGTTTAGTGCCGAGGATAAAATTTTAGAGTTTTTCAGGGAAGGAGAAAAGGCTGGGGAAGAAAACAGTGGTTTCTGGCAGGATGTTTTCCAGCTTCTTTCAGCCAAACAAAGAAAAGCTCTTTACCTTATTTACTTTGCGGATTTAAGCCTGGAGGAAGTGGGAAAGAGGTTAAACTGTAGCCGACAGGCGGTTTATCGTCTTAAATCCCGGGCCTTAATTAAGCTTAGAGAAATTTTACTCCAAAAGGTTGATTAAAACAAAATTTATTGCATTTAATAAATGAGTTTAACTTGGACTCGGGAAGGAGGTGCTGATGATGGCGGTTGCTTACTTACCAACTTTAAGCAGAATGCAAATCAGAGTTCAGACAGGAACGGATTCTGAGGGCAAACCGGTTTTTAAAAGCAGGAACTACAATAATCTCAAACCTTCCTCAACAGACGAAGATTTTTATGCAGTTGCTCTGGCCATTGCAGGTCTGCAGACCCACCTGGTTGACCGGATAAGACGGATTAACGAGGGAGATCTTAATGAGGCCTAGAAGATCTTAACAAAGGCTAAATGAAAGTAAGAGAAAGGGGGTAGATTTAGATGGAAAAAAGACTGGAACTTTTATTCCAGAATTCCTCCGGCCGGCAGGTGAGCCTAGCTATTCTCGATCCTAAGCCGGACTTAACCAACCAGGAAATTGAAAATGCGATGCAGCTTATTTTAGATAAGAACATTTTCAATATCAGCGGGGGAGATTTGGTTAAAATTCTAGGAGCTAGGCTGATCAGCAGAGAAGAAGAAATGCTGTTTGAGTATTAATTCTAGTGGAGGGCGGGGAAGGTTTCCCGCCCTTTTTCGTTGTTTTGCTTCTTAACTCTTTGTTTCTGGATCGGGACAATTAACTTTAATTGGAGGTGATTTTAGTGGCTAGATACTATAAACTGGCGGCAGCCCTGGTCGGGGCTTTAAGTTCTTATTTATTCGGGGGCTGGCCGCTTCTTTTGGAAGTCCTGCTCATCCTTATCTGTATTGACTATTTTACTGGCCTGGTAGCAGGGGCCGTGGAGGGAAAATTGTCCAGTGCTGTAGGCTGGAAGGGGATAGGTAGAAAAATCTGTATTTTCCTCCTGGTAGCGGTAGCTCACTTTGTAGATCTGGTCCTGGGCGATAAGAATTTGTTTAGAGATGCTGCTATCTTTTTTTATCTGGCTAATGAACTGCTTTCTATTTTGGAAAATTCAGGCCGGATTGGCCTTCCCATTCCTCCGGCCATTGCCCAGGCAGTGGAAATATTGAAAGGGAAGGGGAATATGGATTCAAAAACAAGATGAAGTCCAAAGCCGTCAACTTCTTTCTTTTTTCCACGTCAAAAAAGGTAAGGAGAATGAGAAGGGGGAAGGAAAATGAAAAGAAAGGCGGTAAAAATGACTGCCGGCCTGATTATTAGCGGAATGATTGCCTTAGGAATCTATACTGCTGTTCCCCATAGGATTGCAAAAAGCTATACTGGCTATATTTTTACGGAAGGGAAGCAATTGATTAAAGAAGTAGAGGTCAAGCTGAACGGGAAAAGGTATAAGGGAATAATCGGCTTGGATCAAAGACGACGAAACCAAGTTTAAGTTTGAAGCTGACGGCAGACTTATCTGTATCCTTGACGGCTCTCTGCTCTGGGCGGAAATAAAGGAATATAGCGGAGATGAAGCTGTCATTGAAGGGGTTTCTTGGTTTGGGAATCTAGGAGCGGTTTTTCCTACCTACAATGCAAAATATGAAGATGGTAAATGGGTTTTGAAGCAAATCAGCTTGGCTGTTTCCTAAAAAAACCGGCAACCTTTTAAGGTTGCCGGTTTTTTTGACCGATTTATACTTAAATAGTCCACTGATCATGGACGATTCCCACCAGGTACCAATTAGAATCCTTTTCTTCAAAAACCAGCCTCAGGCTTCTCCAGTCCATTCCCTCATATTTGGGGTCAATACCGGGGAAGTGATATTCTACAATATTGGCATTGGGATAAACTTCAGTAGCATTATTAATGGTATTTCCCTTTCCTAAAGGGTGGTTATAGCTGATTTCTCTGGCATTTATAAATTCCACATCGTAGATAAATTTACGGAAGTAGCCTTCAAAACTTAGTTTTATTGGGTCTCCCGTTCCATCATAATTACCCCAGACATATTCTTTTTGATCTGAAAAAGCCTTTTTAATCTGTTCGGCAGTAAAAATTAGATCCTTTTGAGGGTCTACATAGGCATAGGGAGAAAAACGGACTCCCTTGTCCGGATGAATGTAGGCAGCCAATTTATCCAGGTCTTTATTATGCAGGAGGAGAAGCACTTCATTTGCCCTGGCCAGAACTTGCCCTTGGGGATTTTTCGGCAGAGTGTCCACCTGTTTTTCTAAAGTTTTAACCTGTTCTTCAAGAGTTGCAATCTGCTTTTGAAGGTTTTCCTTTTCTGTTTGGACAGCATTCCTTTGCCAAATGTAGACGCCAAGACCGGTAATTAAGGCAGTGATAACAATGGCAAGGATGATTAAAGAATTGTTTTTTTTAGCCATTTTATCTCCCCTTTGTTTTATTGTGGTACATCTTAGTTTGCCTCAGAACCAGGTTTTTTAGTAATGAGAGAGAATTTAGTAAATTTATTAGCTTCCGGATTCAACTTTTCCTATCTTGGTAAAAATTTCTGCCTTGCCCCGGACCTTAATTGCGGAAGTATGTTCGGTGAATTGAGCAATCAAAACTTCTCCTTTATCTAATTTTTCTGTATGATGGAATTTAGTATCCTTTCCTCTGGTTAAACCGATGATTGTTACTCCATTTTCCAAAGCTTTGAGCATGACGTAGTCGCTATTGCAGTTGCAATTTCCATCCATTTTTTAACCCTCCTTTATTAAGCTAGTAAGCTAAACAGATTATACAGTTATTATACGCCGCCGAAAACAAAAAACCTTTACTTTTTTCCCAACTTGACATCGAACGTATGTTCGGATATACTTAAATAAAATGTTAAAATTTGTTAGAGGATGGGATCAAATGATTGAAAAATTCCTGCTACAAGACTATTATGAAAAAATAAGTGCTTTTATTCCGATTTATAAGCCGGAGCTCGGCAATGCTACTTCTTTGTTTTTAAAGGACGGGACAGCAGTTCAAACCTTGATTACGACCCGAACGATGCTTATTCGCCTTGCTTACTGTTTTGCAGTTGATTTGAAAGCTCTTAGATTTCAATGTAGTAAAAGTTTGAATCGAAAATTAAATCTGCCTTTACCTCTAAGGCCTGATTTTACCCTTATTCCTCTGCGGGTAAGACAGCCTAAATTTAGTAAGGACGGGGCCAACGGTTACATTTGCCTTCAAGACATTGCGGGGGTAACCGAATTAAAGGAACCTCCTTTCCGTTCAGCAGTAATCCTAAAATCAAAGGTAAAAATCAAGTCCCTCAGTCATCCCAATACTGTTTTGGCCCGGATTAGGGATGGGGAATATCTGACAAGTAAATATTCCTGGGGTGGAGGGGGAGAAATTAAGTCCTATGGCGATCTAATACCGCCTCAACAGTTGATTGCCACTATTCATGAATTCTTAAAACTATACAATAATTGGGGCAAGGATGTTTAGAGAGTGGTTTGTTCCCTGGCTTCCTTAATTTTGCTGGGCCGGAGGCTTAAACCTATTCTGTTTCTCTTTTGATCTAAAGAGATGATGAGGGCAGTAACCTGGTCTCCTACAGCCACCACCTCCGTAGGGTGTTTAACATAACTATCTGCTAACTCAGAAATATGAACCAGACCGTCCTGTTTTACCCCCAGATCAATAAAAGCACCGAAATCTACCACGTTTCTTACAACCCCTGTTACAAGCATACCGACCTGAAGATCTTCAAATTTTGTAATCCCGGTCTTAAAAACTATAGAAGGCAGGTCCTCCCGGGGATCCCGTCCGGGTTTTTTCAATTCTGCCAAAATATCTTTTAAGGTAGGAAGGCCTGCCTTTAATTCTTCAGCCAATTGCATTAATTCTTCATCGCTCATTTCTAATTCCTTAAGTCCTTGGGAGGAAAAATCCTTTAAATTAAACCCTGCCTTTTCCAGCAGTTTTTCTGCCAGGCTATAGGACTCGGGATGAACCGCCGTATTATCCAAGGGATTAATTCCCTCCGGAATTCTTAGAAAACCGGCGCATTGAAGAAAGGTGGCTGGGCCTAATCTGGGAACACTTTTTAGTTCTTCCCGGGATCTAAATTTTCCCTTTTCTTCCCTGTAGGCCACGATGTTTTTGGCTAGCTGTGGTTTAATCCCGGCCACATATTTGAGCAGTTCTGCAGAGGCGGTGTTTAAATCTACTCCCACGGAATTTACTACTGATTCTACCACGGCGGCCAGGGACTGCTCCAATTTTTTCTGATTGACATCGTGCTGGTACTGGCCGACCCCAATGGCTTTAGGTTCAATTTTAACTAATTCGGCCAAGGGATCCTGGATTCTTCGGGCAATGGAAATTGCACTCCGCTCAGATACATCCAAATGGGGGAATTCCTCCCTGGCCAGCTGGGAAGCGGAATAGACGGAGGCCCCTGCTTCGCTGACGATGGTATAACGGAGACCGGGAGGTAATTCATCCATCAGATCGGCTATAAATTGTTCTGTTTCCCGGGAGGCTGTACCATTCCCAATGGCTATAAGTTTTACCTGATATTTATTTACCATTTGAATAACTTTTTCCCGGGATTCCCCAATTTGTTTGGGGCCCAGGGTAGGATAGATCACCCCTACTTCCAGAAGTTTTCCTGTATCATCCACTACGGCCAGCTTGCAGCCGGTCCGGTAGCCCGGGTCTATGCCTAGGACGATCTGGCCTTTTACCGGTGGCTGAAGCAGAATATTCCTTAAATTAATGCTAAAAATACGGATTGCCTGTTCTTCTGCCTGCTCGGTCAGCTGATTGCGAATTTCCCTTTCTACTGCCGGAGCGATTAAACGGAAGTAGCTGTCCTCAATAGCTTTAAGCAGATAGGGGACAGAGGGGGAGGAAGGATTAATTATTACTTTACTTTGGAGATAGTTAAGGATGGGGCCTGTTTCCACTTCAACTTTTACGGCTAGGACCCCTTCCCTTTCTCCCCGATTAAGGGCTAAAATTCGGTGGCCGGCAATTTTATTGATCGGTTCTCGGTAGTCGTAATACATCTCATAGGTC
>DUMD01000091.1 GCA_012840065.1 Clostridia bacterium | reverse complement strand
GACTGCGTGGGAAAACCCTATCAGCTTGCCAAGGCTGTGGGAGAAGGTCAAATAGCAGCTCTTCATGCAGTAGAATATCTGGCCAAAAAGAGATAAATATATTTAATTTTCCCTTTAGACATAACCTTCCTTAAAGTAGAATAAAATAAAACAAAAGAAGTCTTAAGAGGTCAAAATAATTTGGCCTCTTCTTTTATAATTTGGGGAGGTTATCATGGAAGGATTAGCGGAAATTAGGGATTTTTTATGGGGATTTCCGATGCTTCTGCTCCTATTGGGGACAGGTGTAGTTATTACTGTCAGGTTGAATTTTCTCCAAGTAAGAAAGTTACTTTATGCCCTTTGGCTGGTGGTTTTTAAAAGCAGAAAAAGTAAGACTAAGGCAAAAGGAGATATCAGTCCTTTTCAGGCTTTAACCACGGCTTTGGCTGCTACGGTTGGTACCGGTAATATTGCAGGAGTGGCAACTGCAATTGCCACCGGAGGGCCAGGGGCGGTTTTTTGGTTATGGGTATCGGGATTTTTTGGTTTGGCCACTAAATTTGCCGAGGTGGTTTTAGCTGTAAAATACAGGGTAACTGCTAGGGATGGTACGGTATCCGGCGGCCCAATGTATTATATGAGCAATGCTTTAAAAATGAAGGTGTTAGCGGCGGTTTTTTCCTTTGGTACAGTCATTGCCTCCATAACTTCCGGCAGTATGGTTCAGGCGAATTCAGTTGTCCTTGCCGTATCCAGCACTTTTGAAATTTATCCTGCAATTATTAGTATGGTGCTCATGGTTTCTTCCGGAGTTGTTATTCTTGGCGGGATTAAAAGAGTAGGGAAAATAACAGAGGGACTGGTTCCCTTAATGACTCTTCTTTATGTGGGCGGGGGAGCAGTGGTTTTATATTTTTACCGCAGTCGAATTTTGGAGGCTTTTAGCTTAATTTTTACCAGTGCTTTTAGGCCGATGGCGGCGGTTGGAGGTTTTGGAGGTGCAGCATTGATGGAGATAATTAGAAATGGAATGGCCCGGGGAGTTTTTGCCAACGAGGCCGGGGTGGGTAGCAGCCCCATTGCCCATGCCGCAGCTAAAACCGATAGTCCTGTAAGGCAGGGACTGGTAGCCATGGTGGAAGTTTTTATTAATACCTTTATTGTTTGTACTTTGACCTCCCTAGTCATTATTGCTACCGGCAATTGGAAGACCGGTTTAACTTCCTCTGAACTTACTGCTGTTTCTTTCAACGATGCCCTTCCTGGCCTTGGCTCCCTTATTGTTGTGGCGGGGTTAATTCTCTTTGCTTTTTCTACTATCCTAGGCTGGTCTTATTATGGGGAGAAAGGATTTCAATTTATATTTGGTACCAGATTAACTATTCTTTACCGTTTAGCCTTTATTTTTTCCATTTATTTCGGGGGAGTAAGTGCAATTCAAACTGTCTGGTATTTGGCGGATGTGGCCAATTGTCTTATGGCCATTCCTAATCTGTTAGCTTTGTTTTTACTTTCTGGTACCGTGGTAAAAATAACGAAAGCTGAATTGGACCAAAAAGCCAAAAATTAAGGTAGAAAATATTTTTGTGAATTTTCTAAAAACAAGGGCAGGAAAAGCTTTTATTTTAGAGAATTTTGTAAATAAACGCTAGGAATAGCGAAAACCAAGTTTGTCCTAGTGACTAGGGTAAAACCTAAGGGGAGGGAGTAGTATGTATTTTAATTACGACTACGGCGAAGAAGGAGACAGGTTGATACCTCTGCTCAGAATTAGTGAATCTGATCGGAGGTATCTGCTAGAGCAAAAAGGGGTTGAGTTTTTAAGTAAGTTAGAAAAAGATGTTGACTTGTTTAACGCTGCTGTAGAACGGATTGGTAAAGAGTACCCGGATTTAATTTCTCCCACTGTTATGTTTAGAGCTATCGATTATCCTGGTTATTTCAAGGCGCAGAAAAAATTTTTAGGTATTTGCAAAGTGAAATTGGATCAGATTGTCGGTGACAGTTGGGTTAACATCCCCTTAAAGGTGAGGAAAACTGAAGAAAAGTACGCCCATTTGGCCCATTACCCTAGAACGGAAAAATTATTGAGAGTTTTGCAGGAAATGTTGGGTTTGCGACCGAAAAAAAGCCGGCCGATTGATTTGGTAAAAATAAATGAACATTATTTTGTTGATGACGGCAGCCATCGGATTTATGCGGCTCGCTTGCTGAAGATGGATGAAATCGAAGCCAATGTAATTGAATATGATTATGAAGGTTTAAAATCAAGGTTAAAATTATTAAATCATAACGGGAAAATCTGTCTTGGTGTTGAGAAAGAAAATAAAGTAGGTGCATACGAAAAGATAGTAATCAGCCCGGAGGCTGTAGAAATTTTGAGAAAGGTGCATCGAATTGAAGAGATAAATTTATAGGTGGAAAATAAAGGAACCGAATTTCGGTTCCTTTACATGTTACAAAAGGTTGTCATTTAATTGAAAAGCGGCATTGAAAAATTTTCTGCCTAAAAGAAACCCCAGAATCATGCAGGAGATAGATACGGCAGCGCTGAGCATAAACATAACCATTAGCTGATATTTAATTGCTTCCATGGGGTTGGTTCCAGCCAAAATTAGACCTGTCATCATCCCGGGCAACTGGACGATGCCCAAGGTTTTCATGGTGTCTGTGGTTGGGATCATCCCTGTGCGAATAGCTAAACGGATGGGATCCTTTACTGCCTGGGAAGGGGTAGCTCCCAGGGCTAATCTGGCTTCAATCTCTAATTTTTTAGTTTTTATTTCTTCCCTCAGCCGGTTAGTAGTTAAGCTACAGGCTATCATGGAGTTACCTATGATCATTCCCCCAACCGGAATAACTTCTGCCGGTTGAAAGGAAAGGGCTTTTACCGAAACCAGGATTAAAAGGGTAAAGGCAGTGGAAGAGCTGATAGCAAAGATGACTAGGGGGAAAATGCCCGGAATCCCTTTTCCCCTTTTAGCCCCGTTGAAGGCTGCATTAAAAATCATGACCAGCAGGATGGCTAGGGTTAACTTCCAATCATTGATCCCAAAAACGACTTTTAAAATAAAGCCGACTAGGGCTAATTGAAGTACCGCTCTTATCGTTCCGACTAGGATATCAGCTTCCAGTTTTAAGCCCTGTTTTTTAGAGATAATTAGAGGAATCAGGATTAGGCTGGAGGTTAGGGTAAGGGATAATAAAGACATCATGGATTATCCCTTCTTTTTTCGGCCAGTTGTCCTGCTAAAAATAATTTTGTAAGCTTTTCTTTGGGATTGGAGAATAATTGCTCCTTTGTCCCTGCTTCTATAACCTTACCCCCTGCTAAAAATACTACATAATCGCTGACTCTTTTAGCCTGGTTGAGATCATGGGTTATCCAAATGATGGTTAAGTTAAGGCTGGATTTTAACTGGCAAATAGTTTTTTCAATATGTTCGGTACTTGCTGGATCCAGGGCAGAGGTAGGTTCATCCAGCAGGAGTACTTCCGGTTTATTGGCTAAGGTTCTGGCTAGGGATACCCTTTGTTGCTCTCCTCCGGAAAGGCTACTCACATCTTTTTCCGCAAAGCTCTTATCCAGTCCTACCAGTTTGAGGCAGTAAAGAGCATAATCATCCTCTCTGACCCCCTTTAAGGAGGGGCCATAGGAGAGATTGTCTAAGACTGTTCCCGGAAAAAGAACCGGAAGCTGAAAAACCATGCCAACTCTGTTCCTTAATTGGATGACGTCAACTTCCTCTATGTTTTTCCCTTTAAAAGTAATTTTTCCCTCTGCGGGAGAGACTAGACGGTTAAAAAGGCGGAGAAGGGTGGATTTTCCCGCTCCGGAAGGGCCAATAATGGTGGTTATTTTATTTGCGGGTATTTCTAAATTGATCTTGTCTAAAATTTTACTAGTTCCTAGGTTGACAGAAACCTTTTCCAGTTTTAACACCTGTATCCCTCCCTAATTGGCTAATAACTTAATTATAAGCTAATATTTTAATTTTAACATTAGTAAACATGGCTTTTTCACCGGCAGGTAAAATTAAAAGTTTACTGGGGCTAAAAATGGGGAATTTATAATCTGGTCTGTTTTTGTAAATAATCTTTACTAGATGATTTACGGGAGGAGTTAAAATGATGAGGTTGGGAAGGAGTTTTGCTAAAAAGATAGCACTGATATGTTTGGTTTTACTTATTTGTGTTGCTGTTAGCGGAACGCTTGTTGTTCGAGAAACAGAAAAGCTAAAAGAGAACGTTCTGTTGATTTCGGACGAGCTGGTCCCGGCTTTACATGCAATCCAAGAGGCCAGTGTCCAAATAAGCAATGCTATAGCAGTGGAAAGGTCGTTAATTATCGATTATAGTGAGGAAGAGCTGGCTCTCTTAAATAATTATTTGCAGCTGGCTAAGGAAGAATTGGCAAAATATAACTCCTTGTCAGTTACTACTAAATGGAAGGAAGGGTTTGAGCAGTTTAACACAGCCTGGAATGAATGGTTAGCAATCAATCAGACTATTCAAAACCTGACTAAAAGCGGTTCCCAAGCCGATTTGGAAGCAGCAGGCCATCTATCTAGGGGGGAGAGCAGGGCTAAGTTTTTAGAGGCAAAAAAATTGTTGAATAACCTAGTGGAAAAGAATCTGGAAGAGGCACACCGGCTGGATCAGGAAGCGGTTAAACTTACCGAGAAAGTAAAGTTGGAACTTTTAATCATCTCTGTTATGATTTTTGCCTTGGTCCTGGGAGCTTGGTTCCGGTTAATTCGGGTAATCGTCAAACCGATCAGGAAGTTGGTTGAATTGGTGGCCGGTATTTCTCAAGCCGGGGGAGATTTAACAAAACGGGTGGATATTCAAACTAATGATGAAACTAAAGAGCTTGCCGATGCTATTAATAACTTCATTGCCACTGTTCAGCATATGGTCAGTGAGGTTGCTCACATAGCGGAAGAGGTAGGCAAGTCTGCTAAAGGTCTTTCTGTGGGAGCAGAGGAAACTAGTAAAGCAACGGAACAAATAAGCCAAGCTATTCAACAGATTGCGGCCGGGGCAGCAGAAGAGGCAAAAGAAGTAGAGACAATCAATTTAAAGGTAGAAGAAATCAGCAAGGAGGTTAGCAATATAGCCGATTTATCGGAAAATATTGCGGAAGGAGCGCAACAATCAAGGCTTTCTGCAGAAGCAGGGGCTAAAGCGGTTCAACAGGCTACGGAACAATTGGCCAAGGTTACTGAAATTGTAAAATTTTCCGCTGAAGCTATAGATAAACTTAATCAGCGATCCAAGGAAATAGGGGAGATGGTTACCCATATCCAGGGAATTACATCTCAAACTAATTTATTGGCTTTAAACGCAGCTATTGAAGCAGCCAGAGCAGGGGAACAGGGTAGGGGCTTTGCTGTAGTTGCCGAAGAAGTAAGAAAACTTGCGGAACAGACTGCCGGAGTATCCAATCAGATTACCAGCCTGATTGAGGATATTCAATCAGAAACGGAAGTAACTTTAAAATCAATGGAAACCAATGTGGAAGAAGTTGCTCGGCAGATGGAAATTATTAGGCAAGCAGAGTTTGCTTTAGCTAATATTGTAAATAACACTAAATCGGCAGAAGAAAAAGCTATAGAAATATCTCAGCTAACGAAAGAAGCTGCAGAAAATGCAGCTAATACCTCATCCGCTGTTCAAAACATAGCTGCTGTTACAGAGGAAAGCGCCGCGGGGAGTGAGGAAATAGCAGCTGCATCAGAAGAACAATCCGCTTCTGTTCAGGAAATTAGCCATAGTATTGATAAATTGGCTGATCAGGTTGTAGATTTGAGAGCAGTAATCAGTAAATTTGTTATAAAAGAAACTAAAGAAAGATGCTGGGAATTTTTAAACTGCCCTCAAGAAAGAAGAGAAAAGTGTCCTGCTTATAAGTTAGAGGATCATCGATGCTGGTTAGTTCCGGGTACCTGGTGCGGAGGAATAGAACAGGGAGACGAAAAGTCTAAACGGCATAATTGTATGAATTGCAGGTATATGCTTCACTCGATTAGCCCAAAGGAGGAGGATGAACTTAAATGAATGTGGAGATAACGGAAAAAAGAAGAGAAAACGGCTTATTATCAATATTTTTGGAAGGAGAAATTACTTATGTTAATTCTAATGGGGTGAAAAATCAAATCCGCAGCCTAATGGATGAAGAGATAAAAATGCTGGTTTTGGACTTGGGCGGGGTTCCCTTTATGGATAGTGCCGGGATAGGTGTAATAGTATCACTATTGAAAGAAATGCATGTCAGAGGAGGAAAGATTGCTTTGGCAGGAATTCAACCCAATGTGGGAAAAGTATTTTGGATAACTAAATTAGATAAGGTTCTACCCATTTATGAAACCAGAGAAGAAGCAGAATCAGCTATGCATGTTTCTACTGTTAACAATGGATTTATTAATTTATCAACTAATTAATCGTAGGTGACAAAATGAAGTTTTGGCAGATAGAAAATTTATGTTTGGAAAGTGCCCTGGAGCAGATAGAGCTTGCTTCTTCTACCCTTTTAAGTTTATTGGAGAAGAATGGGATTACTGATTCTGACCTTGTTTTTACTTTAAGACTGGTTCTTCACGAAGCTCTATCTAATGCCATAATTCACGGGAATCAGGAGGATAAAAATAAAAAGGTTTTTTTGAGGCTGATGTTAAATGAGGACAGAATTGTTTTAGAAGTGGAAGATGAGGGAAATGGTTTTAATTATGAAGAAAGGCAAAGGGATGAGGAAGTTGACCTTCTTCATGATGGGGGAAGGGGTCTAATTATTTTAGAATCTTTGTTAGATGAGCTAGTTTTTAAAGACAATGGGAAAAGGGTTATTATGACAAAATATTTAAATCGGGGCAAGTAAAGGATTTGCCCCGATTTTTTCTTTGTTTGGCCGGGATGAATATAAAAGTTTTTTCTTGGTTATATTAGGATGGAAGTTTTTGCATAGGAAATTATTATAAATTAAAGCAGGAAATAGGATCACCCTGTCTAATATTATTAATCACGTGTAATTTTCAGAGAGTTTTGGCAAATTTGTGGAGATCCCAATTTTTTTTGGGGTAAATATAAGGAGGGGGTTCTTGATGAAACAGTATAAAACTGATAAAATCCGGAATATTGGATTAGTTGCCCATGGTGGAGCAGGGAAAACCTCTTTAGCCGAAGCCTTGTTGTTTAATGCTAAAGCCATTGACCGTTTAGGGAAGGTTGATGAAGGTACTTCGACTATGGATTTTGACCAGGAAGAAATTAAGAGAAATATTTCGATAAGTGCGGCTGTTGCCCCTTGCGAGTGGAAAGATTGCAAAATTAATATAGTGGATACTCCTGGTTATTTTGATTTTGCAGGCGAAGTAAAGGGTGCTCTGAGAGCAGTTGATACTGCAGTTGTACTTGCCTGTGCCGTATCCAATGTAGAAGTAGGGACAGAAAAAGTTTGGCAATATGCTGAAGAAGCAGGACTTCCCAAGGTTCTTTT